>RGES01000384.1 GCA_009917805.1 Verrucomicrobiota bacterium | reverse complement strand
CTCGGGGACCTCCTTGCGGATCCACAACGTCACGAAGGCCGGCAGCACGCCGATGAGGAAGACCCATCGGGGCTGATATCCCGGGAGTTGTTGCAGCAGGAAGACGGCGGCGATGGCGGCCAGGATGCCGAAGTTGACCGCGCACTGGAGGACCGCCGCGATCCACGGGCGCCACTTCTTCGGCCAGGTCTCGGAAAGCAACGAGGCGCCGACGGCCCACTCGCCGCCGATGCCGAGGGCGGCGAGGAAGCGAAAGATCATCAGCTGCCACCACGTGTGCGCGAAGAACGACAACCCGGTGAAGAGCGCGTAGGTCAGGATCGTGAGGACGAGCGTGCGGCTGCGGCCGAGACGGTCGCCGATGATGCCGAAGAACGCGCCGCCCAAAGCCCAGCCGAGCAGGAAGGCCGCCTGGATGACGGCGCCGTAACGGGCCACGTCGGGATCGGACTCCCGGGTGACGAGCAGCTCCGCCACGAAGACCGTGGCGACGAGCGTGTAGAGGTGCAGGTCAAGCCCGTCGAAGAACCAACCCAGCCAGGCCGCGAAGCCCGACTTCTTCTGATGCGAAGAAAGCTCGCGGAGCGAGGTGGCCTCGGCGGGGGTGTCGCGCATGGGGAGACAGTTGAAACCGCCTAGAAATTAGCAAGGCGGGCTTTGCGGCCCGCCCTGCGTGAGGACTTATTTCTTGGCTTCGGCCTTCTTGGCCGGCGCCTTGGCCTTGGGAGCCGGCGTCGGGGTGTAAGGCTGGTTAGTCATGGCGCCCGGGGCGACCTTGAGGAGATTCGGGGACATGTCGGGAGCCTTGGCGTCGCCGTTCGCCCACTTGAGGCCGCCGATCAGGATCTGCTGGAAGGTCGGGTTGGTCCAGACGTCTTCGCGGTGCCCCATGGCGGTATAGAAGACGCGGCCTTTGCCTTCGTGCTTGGCCCAGCAGTTCGGGTAGGCGGGGCGCTTGTAGTCGTCGCCTTCGAGGGCCGGGTCGTTGAAGGTCGTGAGGACGTGGATCTCCGGACGGAAGTCCTTGAGCGTGTACCATTCTTCCATGAACGAGAAGGAGTCGCCGACCTTTTCGAAGCCGGGGAAGGTCTTGTCGATGACCTTGTTGACGCCTTCCTGCTGCTTGCCGTGGCGGATGAACTCGGCGCCGAGGAAGCAGACGTAGGCGTCGGCCTTGTCGCCATGGTTCTTGAAGCGCTCGGGGCCCTTCACGGCCTCGTTGTCGGTGTGGAAGGTGTCGGCGGCGGAGTGCGTGCCGACGAAGCCCTTGCCGGACTTCACGAAATCGAAGAGGGCCTGCTTGCCGGCCATCGACATGGGCGGGTTCTTGTCGGTGCCTTCGGAGCAGAGGTCGCCGGTGGTGTAGAACATCACGGTGTCGAACTGGGCGAGGTACTCGGGCGAGAACTTCGAACCGTCCTTGGAGAAGACGAACTCGATGCCGTTGGCGGCGCCGATCTCGAGCAGCTGCTTCTCGGCGAAGCTGGGCTGTCCCTTCTTGTAGGAGATCACCTCGTGCTCGTAGCCCGAGGACTTGGTGAAGAAGAGGACCTTGCGCTTAGGGGCGTCGGCGGCGAACGCGCTGAGCGA
>RGES01000383.1 GCA_009917805.1 Verrucomicrobiota bacterium | reverse complement strand
TGGCCGAGCAGCGTGCCGACGAAGCCGGCGACCACGATCGCGAACACGATATCGGTGTCCACGTGGTATCGCTCCGGGTGTTGGAAGCCATCCAGGGAGACCCGTAGGCGGGCGAGGATGCCTTCCGGCATCTCCGCGACCATCTTGACGAACTGGGTCTGTACGTAGAAAAACCAAGCAGACAGGTAGCCGACGGCTGTCCCGACGACGCCCTTGAGCACGTCGAGCGCGAAGACCAGGTTGCCGGGGCCCTTGCCGAGCACGCGCTTGACGTTGGTGGCGCCGGGGTTGCCGGAGCCTTCCTTCAGGATGTCGACGCCATGCTTCTTCGCCACGAGCACGGCGAAGTTGACGGAACCGATCAGGTAGCCGACGACGATGCTGATGCCGATGGCTACGAACATCGCTTACGCTTCGATCAGCTTGGCGCTGACGATCGCCGGATTACGCAGGATCTCGGCGATGGCGGCGGCACCGGGGGCGGTGTCGAGCTGGTAGACGGCGAGGGCGTTGGCGCCGCCGGAACGGCTGAGCGCCATGTTGGCGATGTTCACGCGTTCCTTGGCGAGCAGGGTGCCGAGGGCGCCGATGATGCCGGGCTGGTCCTGGTTCTCGATGAGGAGCAGCTTGCCTTCGGGGATGAATTCGAGGGTGCGGCCGTTGATCGAGACGATGCGCGGGGACTGGGCCTTGCCGATGACGGTGCCGGCGACGGAGACGGACTTGCCGCCCGCGAGCACGGCCTCGACGAGGATGAGTTCCTTGTAGTCGGCCTCGGCGGAGGAGCGGACGGACTGGACCTCGACGCCGAGGGCCTTGAGCTTGCCGGGGGCGTTGACGTCGGTGACGCCTTCCACGATGCCGCGGAGGTAGCCGCGCTGGATGGCGCGGGCGATGGCGTTGGCGCCCTGGTCGGAGCCGGTGCCGAAGGTGGTCAGGCGCAGGGATTCGATGCGGCCGGGGGCGGCCAGCTGGCGCGCGATGGAGCCGAGCTTCTGCGCGAGCGAGAGGAAAGGCTTGATCGCGGCGAGCGTCTGCGAGTCGACGGAAGGCAGGTTGACCGCGTTGGCGGGCGAGCCGCCGCCGAGGACGGTGATCGCGGCTTCGGCGACTTCGACGCCGACGTTCTCCTGGGCTTCGGCGGTGGAAGCGCCGAGGTGCGGGGAGAGGTGGGCCTTCGGTAGGGAGCGGAGCGGGTGGTCCTTGGCGAGGGGCTCTTCGACGAACACGTCGAAACCGCAGCCACCGCACTTGCCGGAAGCCGTCCAGTCCATGCGCGAAGGCAAGTGGGACCGCAAGACCCTCTCGGGCTCCGAGCTCTTCGGCAAGACCCTCGGCGTGCTCGGCCTCGGCCGCATCGGCGCCGAAGTCTCCAAGCGCGCCCTCGCCTTCGGCATGAAGGTCCTCGCCTACGACCCTTACCTCACCGAAGCCCGCGCCAAGGCGCTCGGCGTCTCCATCGCGACGCTCGACGAAGTCTTCGCCCTCTCCGACTACATCACCGTCCACATGCCCCTCATCGAGAAGGGCAAGCAGGGCGCGACCGAAGGCATGGTCGACGAGGCCGCCTTCGCCAAGATGAAGAAGGGCGTG
>RGES01000382.1 GCA_009917805.1 Verrucomicrobiota bacterium | reverse complement strand
GCGGCGGTTGTCCTCGCTCGCATGGAAGTACTCTAATCCGATGCCTTCCCTTAGTAGGTCTTCTCTCAGTTGTGCCAGGTGGGCTATGCGTTGGTTATCCCAAGGAATCTTGACGCAGGTCAGCACAAGCCAGCGTGTGCCATTCGGGCCGAAATCAAAATTGCCTGCTTCATCTAAGTAAAGGTGGAGGGATTCCATCCATACTATCCCTGAACTTTCATGCTGAAGCGCAATGGTCTCAGCCTGAGTAAGATTCCCTGAATGCTTTTCGTTTTTTTAACCGGCACAAAAAAACGCGGGTCGGATGAACCGAGCCCGCGCCGACTGGGATAACCCCTGTCCTGTGTTTAATCATAATGCATCTACGCCGCTTTCAAGCCGGAAAAGCCCCTAGGGCAGCACGCGGTGCTGCCCCTACCTCGAGACAGGCACTATCGTGGCGCTGTCCCGACCAGCTCAGCGGACCAGGAAGGCGAAGAGGGCGAGGGCGAGAACGACGAGGATCACGAGGCAGCTGCAGTAGGGCCCGCAGCCGTCGATGCGGCGGCGCCACTTGTCCCGGAATTCCCGTTCGTCGCTCATTTTGTCCGGCCGTGATTCCAGCGGGCGGCCTTGCCGATGAAGTCCCAGATGCCTTCGAGCGCCGCGGCGTACCAGGGGCCGATCCGCCCGTAGAGCTCAGGCCCGGCGGGAGTAATAAGGTGGGCATGGGCGTAGACGGCTCCGCCGTTCTCCCAGCGCGTGGGCTCGCCGGCTTTGTCCCCGTTGCCTTCGAGGTTGAGCGGGAAGTTCATCGGCGGAACGCGTAGGGACTCGGGGTGAGCCTCGGCGTATTCGAGGAGGGTCTTGAGGTCGCTAGGACCGACATTGAGGATGACCTGGCCCGTGCCTTCCTGGTCGCCCTTCTTGGGGATGAAGAGGCACTTCATGTTGGTGCCATGCATGCCCATCTGGAGGAAGTGGGTGACCTGTGGATTGGTCGAGCGGACCAGCCGCCATTCGTCGTTGGCTTTACCGACTACTTCCTTGGCGACGATCTCCCAGAGTGGATTGATGTCCACTTCCTCGCTGTTCTTGAGGAAGCATTCGGCAAAGGGGCCGATGAACTTCTTCTCGGGGGAGGTATCCACGATGGCGAAGGTGACCTCCTTGAAGGCACCTTTGAAGTCAACCTCGAGGGCCCACCTGAAAAGCGCCGCGACTTGGTTGCCATCGTTGCCAAAAGCCCCGCAGCCCCAGGCGCCGAGGACGAGGGAGTCGTGGCCGTGGGTCTGGGCGACGGTCAGGATCTTCCAGATGCGCTGACGCAGGATGTCGGCGACTAGCGTGAGCTCTTCGGGGTGAAGGTGCTTGGTGAGCGGCGCGGCGGAAGTGATGAAGGCGGCGTGATAAGGGGAGGGGAGAAGCCCGTGCTCGTCGTCCCGGAAAACGGGGACGTCCGGCGAGTAGATCATGGCGTCGCTGTAGCGCTTATGTCCTTCCCGACGGTGATAAGCGTACATCGGCGAGTCCTTGATCGAGAGGTAGAGGGCGCTGGACCGACAGAGGTATTCCTCCTGCGCGCGGGCCCCGGTGAGGAAGCCGCCCCCTGGGTTGGTGGCCGCGGCGAAGTTGAGCGAG
>RGES01000381.1 GCA_009917805.1 Verrucomicrobiota bacterium | reverse complement strand
AGGAGGGCGATGCGGCGCTTGGTGGAGAGGCGCTCGTGGTAACCGCTGACCGGGAAGACATTCCAATTGGCCTCGAGGTCCTTGGTGTAGACCATCTCGCCCGTCTGGGGGCACTTGGTCCAGAGACCCGCCGGGATATCCTTCTTCTTAGGAGTCGGGGTGTGCGTACGCTTGCGGAAGACGGCCATGGTGAATGCCCGGAGATTGAAGCGTTCTGCACGAAAGCGAAAGGGTAAACCTACCCCTCAACCCTTGAAAACCGAGGCAAACAGGCGTTTAACCCGCATCGATGGCTTAGCGCGGGCCGCGGTCGGTGCCGGCGAGACGCTCGAGGAGTTTCTCGTAGGCGTTCACGGCGCGCTCGGCCATGACCAGCTCGAAGTTCTCGTCGGGGGCGTGCAGGTGCGACTCGGGCGTGAACAGGCCGATCATCACGGAATCGAGTCCGGTCTCGCGACGGATGTCGCCGATGATGGGCACGCTGCCGCCTTCGCGGAGGTAGAGGGGGCGCTTGCCGAAGGCTTCGCCGATGGCCTTGTCGGCCTCGCGGAACGCCTTGGCCAAGACCGGATTCTGGCCGGCCGGGGTGTTCGGACGGTCGGGCGGGCAGACGTAATAAGCCGCGTTGCCCTGCATCTCGATGATGTCGACGCGCACGCCTTTCGGGGCGCGGGCATGGATGGCCGCGGCGACCTTGCGGTGCACGTCGACCGGATCCTGGCCCGGCACGAGACGGCAGGTGATCTTGGCGAAGACCTTCGAGGGGATGACGGTCTTGGAGCCCTTGCCCTGGTAGCCGCCGCCGATGCCGTTGAACTCGAGCGTCGGGGCGAAGCGCACGGCTTCGAGGCCGTCGAGGCCGGGGGCCGGATGGAGTTCGTCCACGCCGAGGGCGCGACGGTAGCCGTCTTCGGTGAGCGGCAGCTTGCGGAGCTCTTCGCGCTCCCAGCGGGTCGGCTGTTCGACGCCGTCATAGAAGCCTTCGACCGTCACGGCGTTGTCGGCGTCATGCAGGGAGGAGCACAGTTCGGCCAGGGCCTGGATGGGATTATAGACCGCGCCGCCATGGAGACCGGAGTGCAGGTCGGACTTCGGTCCGGTCAGGCCGACCTCGAGGCCGATGATGCCGCGCAGGGCCGTCGTGATGACGATCTGGTCGGACGACGGCGAAGCCGTGTCGGAGAGGATCACGCAGTCGGCCTCGGAGAGTTCGGCCTTATGATTGTGGAGGAATTCCGGGAAGCTCGGGGAGCCGATCTCTTCTTCGCCTTCGATCAGGAAGGTGATGCGCAGGGGCAGGTTCGGGCAGCGCTTGAGCAGGCGGGTGAGCGCGGCGACGGCGACCAGGTGCGGTCCCTTGTTGTCGGCGGTGCCGCGACCCCAGATGCGGCCATCGCGCACGGTAGGCTCGAAGGCCGGCGTGGTCCAGAGATTGAGCGGGTCGGCCGGCTGCACGTCGTAGTGGCCGTAGAGGACGATGTGGGGCCATTCCTTCGGGCCGCGGCGGCGGCCGAGCACGATCGGGTGCAGCGGCGTCGGGACGACTTCGACCTCGAGGCCGGCCTGCTTGAGCAGCCCGCAGATGTGCTCCCGGGCACCGTCCATGCCCGCCTTGAAGGC
>RGES01000039.1 GCA_009917805.1 Verrucomicrobiota bacterium | reverse complement strand
CGAGAGCCTTGGTCACCGGCTTTTCGCGGGCGACGAAGCCGAGGTAGAGGCCGAAGCTGAGGATGAAGAGGATGACCGTGAGGGTCGTGGTCATCTTCGAGAGGACGTTGGCGGATTCACCACCGAAGACGGTCTCAGCGGCGCCGCCACCGAGGGCCGAGCCCATGCCGGCGTTGGCGCTGGGGCGCTGCATCAGGATCACGAGGACCACGAGGATGCAGACGAGGAAGAGGGCCACCACGGAGGCGTAGAGAAGGAAGTCCGACATGCCCCCATCCAAGGGGTCAGTTTCCCATAAAACAACGCCAAAATCAGGCCTGAAGGTAGCTGCCCCCGGCTACCCGGTAGGTCAGCCAGTCGCCAGAAGGCGGGGGGACGGTGCCGGTCGCGATAACCTGATGCTTTTCCCCGACTTCGTTCCAGAAGGCCCGTCGACGGGTGTCGTCGAGTTCGCCGAGGACGTCGTCGGCCAGGATGACGGGCGGGGTAGGGGCGAGCAGGGTGTCGCGCTGCAGGCGGGCGAGGCACAGGGCCAGGACGAGCAGGCGTTGCTGGCCTTCGGAAGCGTAGTCGCAGGCGTCCTTGCCGTCGAAGAGCATCCCGAAGTCGTCGCGCTGCGGGCCACGCAAGGTCGTGCCGGTCGCGAGGTCGGCGACGCGGGTCTTCGTCCAGATCTCGGCGAGCTGCTCGGCGGCGACGTCGGGCTGGTAGACCAGGTCGGCGCCTTTGTCGGGAAAGCCGGCGCGGGCGCACGCATCGCGGAGGGTCGCGGCGAGTTCGGGCAGGATGCGGGCGCGGGTGGCGGCGATGAGCTGCGCGGGCGCGAGCATCGCCTTCTCGAAGGCGCGGAGTTCTTCGTCGGAACGCACGATCGCTTTCAGCAAGGCGTTGCGTCCGTCGAGCGCGCGGCCGTAGTCGCGCACCGCGGTCAGGTAGGCCGCATCGGTGCCGCCGATCGCGGCGTCGAGCCAGCGGCGGCGATTCGAAGGCGAGCCGCGGACGAGACGCAGGTCGTCGGAGCAGAAGACGATGGTCGGGAACTGGCCGAGATGCTGGGCCACCGAGGCGACCGGCGTGCCGTTGAGCAGCGCCTTGCGCGAACCTTTGGCCAGGCGGATCTCGATCTCGGCGTTTTCTTCCGGCGAGAGACGCACGTCGAGCCGCAGGCGGGCCTCCGCGCAGCCGGAGCGGACGAGCGGGGCGATGTCGGTCGTGCGGAAGGAACGGAACGAAGAGACCAGCGCGGCGGCTTCGAGCAGGTTGGTCTTCCCCTGGCCGTTATCGCCGAGCAGGAAGACGCGGGGCGCGTCCGTGGAGACGTCCGCGAAGGTCAGGTTGCGGAAGTCGGCCGCGCGGATCCGCGTCAGGCGCATGGCTTACTCCGGGAGGAGGATCACCGTGCCGATCTTCGGCAGGTTGTTCACCGACGTCATCTTGTCGCGATTCGCGTTGAAGATGGCGGAGACGTGGGCGGTGTCGCCGTAGTTCTTCTTCGAGATCGAGTTCAGCGTGTCTCCCTTGGCGATCGTGTATTGGCGGAAACGCTGAGGCTTGCCGTCTTCGGTCGTCTTAGGGGCGTCGGTCGTCTTTTCGCTCGTGGTCTTGGGCGGCAGGACGAGGCCTTTCTGGGCTCGGTTATAGTCGGCCAGCTCGCGTTTCAGCTTCTCGTTCTCGTTCTGGAGATTGCGGAGCTTGGCGTTGAGGTCGGAGCCGCCGAGCGCGTCGGGCTCCATGGGTCGGCCGGGCAGGTTCTGCATGAACTGCTTCTCGGCGGTCTTGATCAGCTGGCGGACGAGGTTCGACTGCTCGGACGTCGGCTTCATCCGGATGTACTGGTTGAAATGGTAGATGGCCGGCAGCGGGTCCTGCAGTTCGAGGTACATCCGGCCGGCTTCGAGGTTGGATTCGGCGGCGCCCTTGCGCTTGTCGATCACCTTGAGGTAGCATTCGAGGGCCTTGCGGACTTCGCCCTGCTTGTAGAAGTTCTGTCCCTGACGGAAATCTTCGTCTTCGACGTCGAGCGTGCGGGAGTCGGCGCGGTTGCCATCGTCGCAACCGGCGAGGAGCAGGACCATGAAGACGAAGGCAGCGCGAACCATGGGCGGACAATCTCCGTCCGCCTCGCTTCCTTCAATCCAAAATCATTCGCCGAGCGCCTGCCGGAGGGCCGAGGCCAGGTCGGGCGTGGCGAAGCGGAAACCGCCGTCGAGCGCGACCGCCGGGCGGGCCGCCAGGTCGCCGAGGATCGTCTCGCGACCCATCTGTCCGAAGAGCAGCGACAGCGCCCAGGATGGCATCGGGAGGAAGCTGGGGCGACGCAGCACGGCGCCGAGGGTGCGGGCGAATTCGGCCTGGGTGACCGGTCGGGGCGCCACGGCGTTGAGCGGGCCGCGGACGGCGGGATTGTCCATCGCCCAGACGATGAGTTCGATGAGGTCGGGCAGGCCGATCCAGCTCATGCGCTGCCGGCCGCCGCCGATCGGGCCGCCCAAGCCGAGGCGAAAGGCGGGGAGCATCTTGCGAAGTCCCCCGCCGTCGGCGGAAAGGACGAGCGAAGTACGGAGCAAGACCGTACGAATCCCTCCACTGCTGGCCGATCGGGTCGCGTTTTCCCACGCTTCCGTCACCGCGGGCAGGAAGCCTTCGGCGGAGACCGTGGCGGTTTCATCGAGAATCTCCTTACGGTTCAGACCGTAGCGGTTGATGCCTGACATCGACAGGAAGACCTCGGGCTTTTGCTTGAGCCCGGCCAGGGTGTCGGCGAGCAGGCGGGTGCCGTCGCGCCGGCTGGCCAATATCCTGTCCTTCGCGGCCTCGTTCCAGCGTTGGGCGATGGTTTCGCCGGCGAGGTGGATGACCGCATACGCGCCTTCGAGGGCCGCTCGGTCGATGGATCCGGTCAGGTGATTCATGCCTCCCGGTCCGTCGTGCCTCGAGCGGAACGGGATGACTTCGAAGCCGAGAGATGTCAGCCGCTTGGACAGGGCCGTACCGATCAGGCCCGTGGCACCGGTCAGGATGATACGACGTCGGGCGGTCATCGCTGACAGGTTGGAAGGAATGTCGCCGACTTCAAGCCGACGGCTTGTTCACGACCAGGATCCAAGGCTTTCCGGGGGTAGGGTAATAGCCGACCTTTTCGACATGCAGGCCGGACGAGGCCTGCTCCTCGGCGAACTTCAGCACGATATCGGATTCTTCCGGGCCACCGGGGTGCCCGGTGTAAGCGACGCAGATGAGCCGGCCGCCAGGGCGGAGGTGATCGAACGCGAGGCGCAGCGCCCGGTCGGTCGAGGCCGGTCGCGTGATGATCGACGCGTCACCGCCGGGCAGATAGCCCAGGTTGAAGATGGCCACGCGGATCTTGCCGTGCTGAGCGGGCGTAAGGACCTCGGTGAGATCCGCGTGGCTGCGCAGGTGGAGCGAGACGCGGTCGCTCAGGCCGGCCGCTTCGAGCAGGTTGCGCGTCGAGGCGATCGCCTCCGGCTGGATGTCGAAGGCGTGCACGTGGCCCGTCGGGCCGACGGCCTGGGCGAGGCACGCCGTGTCACGGCCTTTGCCGGCGGTACCGTCGACGGCGACATCGCCGGGGCGGAGGATCTCGGTCGCGAGCTTCTGCGCGCGCTCGGTGACGCGGATCGGATTTACGGGAGCCAAGGGAATTTGCGGAAGTTGGGAGCGCGCTTCTCGTTCCAAGCGGCGCGACCTTCGTCGCCCTCTTCCGAAAGATAATAGAGCAGGGTGGCGTTGCCGGAAAGTTCCTGGATGCCGGCCTGACCGTCGAGTTCGGCGTTGAAGGCCGACTTCAGGCAGCGGATGGCGAGCGGACTCTTCGTGAGGATCTCCTGCGCCCACTTCACGCCTTCGGCGTCGAGCTGTTCGTAAGGGGATCTCGCGGGCCTTCTTCTGGCCGACGATGCGGGCGAGGTAGGAAGCGCCGAAGCCGCCGTCGAAGCTGCCGACCTTCGGGCCGGTCTGGCCGAAGACCGCGTTGTCGGCCGCGATGGTGAGATCGCAGATCACGTGCAGCACATGGCCGCCGCCGATGGCGTAGCCTGCGACGAGGGCGATGACGACCTTCGGTATCGAGCGGATGAGCCGTTGCAGGTCGAGGACGTTGAGGCGCGGGACGCCATCCTTGCCCATGTAGCCGCCTTTCTTGTCGCCGCGGATCTTCTGGTCGCCGCCGGCGCAGAAGGCGAACTTGCCGTCGTGCTGGGGGTTGGCGCCGCGGAGCAGCACCACGCCGATCGAGGCGTCGTCGCGCGCGTCGGCGAAGGCCTTCAGCATTTCCGCGATCGTGTCCGGGGTGAAGGCGTTGCGGCGGGACGGGCGGTTGATGGTCACGCGGGCGATGCCATCGGCTTTCTCGTACACGATGTCGGTGAACGCTCCCTGCTTTTGCCAACTGATCTCGGACTGCATGGGCTTAACTTGGCGGGCAGGGGCGTTTTTTCCAACGAATAAGCGACGAGACGCTTGAAAATCGGCGAAGGCTCCCACACTTTGGCTGCCTATGGCCCGACTGACTCCCGAACAGATTTCCAAGGTTTCCGCCTGGGTGGCCGACGGGGCCACGCTTTCGCAGATTCAGGAGCGCCTTTCCTCCCAGTTCGAGGTCTCGATGACCTATATGGACGTCCGTTTCCTGGTCGACGACCTGAACCTCGCGCTGATCGAGAAGGAAGAGCCGAAGAAGCCCGAGGAAGCTGCTGCCGAAGCGGCTCCCGCCGAGGCCGCCGCTCCGGCCGGTCCGACCGCCCAAGGTGCCGGCGTCGTGACGGTGGAAGTCGATACCATCGCCCAGCCTCATGCCATGGTCAGCGGCAACGTCACTTTCTCCGACGGCGAAAAAGCCGATTGGTACATCGACCATCAGGGGCGTCCCGGCATGGCCGCGCGCACGATCGGTTATCGCCCGACGCCCCAGGATATCACGGATTTCCAGGTCAAGCTGGACGCCGCGCTTCGCCAGGCCGGTTACTGAGCGCTCAGCGCGTCTTCAGGATCGCCTCCGCCAGGACGAAGTCCGCGGGGCGCGTGAGCTTCAGGTTCACCGAAGGGTTCTCGACCAGCGACACGTCCTGCCCGACGAATTCCACGGCGGAGCTGTCGTCGGTGACCTTGCGCTGCAGTTCGGCGACCTTCCGATAGGCCTTGAGCACGATGGCCGTGCGGAAGACCTGCGGCGTCTCGGCCGTCCAGACCAGTCCGCGATCCGGGGAGGTCTCGACGGAGGTCGAGTCTGCTTTGGCGATCTTGACCGTGTCGGCGGCGCGTCCGGCGAGGATGGCGGCGCCGGTCTCCTTGGCTTTCTCGCGGACCTTGCGGATGGCTTCGGGGGAGACGAGCGGACGGGCCCCGTCATGGATATGCACCAAGCCGGCATGGCCTTCGCAGGCATTGAGGGCGGCGAGCACCGAGTCCTGGCGCGATTCGCCGCCGGGCACGAATTCGACCGCGGTGGCGGCGGGCAGATGGCCGGCCAGCTGGGCCTTGAGCTTGGCGAGCTGGGCTTCGTCGCGGTAGGTGATGACCACGCGGCCGATGAGGCCCGTGCTCAGGAAGGATTGCAGCGAATGGACGAAGACCGGCTTGCCGGCGAGGAGCGCGGTGATCTTGTCGTCGACGACCGCTTGCATGCGCCGCGCGGAACCCGCGGCGAGGAGGACCAGGATGTCGTCGGCGACGTTCATGCGATCTCGCCGATGTCACGGCGGATGCGGAGCGTTTCGGCGGCGGGGTCCTTGGCCTTGAGGATCGGGCGGCCGACCACGATGAAGCTGGCGCCCGCGGCGGCGGCCTGGGCGGGCGTCATCACGCGATTCTGGTCGTCGCCGGCGGCATCGGGGTAGCGGATGCCCGGGGTCACGAGCGTCGGGCCGGCGCCGAGGTCCTTACGGAGGATCGGGAGTTCGAGAGGCGAGCAGACGAGGCCGCCGATGCCGGCGCCGATGGCCATGCGACCGAGCAGGCGGACCTGTTCTTCGGGCGTGCGGGCGACACCGGTGGCGGACAATTGGGCCTGATCCATCGAGGTCAGCACCGTCACGCCGAGGACGGTGCAATCGGGCAGGGTGGCCTTCGCGGCTTCGGCGGCGCGGGCGATCATCTCGGGTCCGCCGCAGGCGTGGATGGTGAGCAGCGAGCAGGGACGTCCCTTGAGGCTCTTGATCGCGGAAGAGACGGTGTTCGGGATGTCGTGGAACTTCAGGTCGAGGAAGACCTTGAAACCGAGGGCGTGGAATTCGTCGACGATGCCCGGTCCATGGCGGGTGAAGAGCTGGAGGCCGAGCTTCACCCAGGCGAGGTTGCCGGCGAGCGGGCGGGCGAGCGCCAAGGCTTCCTCCTTGGTCTCTACGTCGAGGGCGAGGATGAGTCGGCAAGGCGAAGCCATGCCGTCTTTATGGAAACGGCATGGCCTTCCCGCCAGCGTAAATCTTCCTTCGCCCGGCTTACTTCTTCGCAGGCTTCTTCGGCGCAGGCGTGCTCGGCAGGGAGGAGATGTCGAAATTGAAGGGCTTGGCCGGCTGCTGTCCGAGGAGGTGGAGGATGAACCATTCGGCCATGCGGACATTGTCGTCGGCCATCTCGACCCAACCGCCGTGGGCGCCGCCGAGGCGGATCAGGACCTCGGCCTTGGCCCCGACTTCCTTCGCGCGGGCGAGGTAGCGACGGGCCTGGGAGTCAGGGACGAGCGGGTCGGCGTCGCCCTGGACGATGTAGGTCGGCGGGGTCTTGTCGCTGATCCAGAAGAGCGGCGAAAGTTCGCGGCCGGCGCGTTCGCGTCCCTCGGCGGTGGTCACGACCGGCCCGAACGCCGGAGCGCGGGTGGTCAAGGGCCCGACGCCCTCCTTGCTGTCGCCTTCCTTGGCCCAGCTGAGGAAATCGACCGGCGGGTAGTAGCAGGCGACCGCGTTGACTTCGGAGCTTACCTGCTCGACGGGATCCTTGGACTTCGGATTGGCCGGCAGGACGCGCGTGCCGAGCATCAGGCTGAGGTGGCCGCCCGCGCTGCCGCCGGTCACGCCGATCTTGTTCGGGTCGATGCCGAACTTCGCTGCGTTGGCGCGGATGAAGCGCACGGAGCGCTGCAGGTCGCCGACGATCTCGTCGATGTGGAAGCGCGGCTGGGTACCGTGCACGACGACGAAGGTCGTGAAGCCGTATTTCGTCCAACCCCCGTCGCTGATGCCGTTGTGGTTGGAGTTCCAGCCGCCGCTGATGATCTTCACGACCGCGGCGCCGTTGGGCTTGGCCGGGGTGAAGACGTCCATCGTCAAGGCGACGCCGTCGTGCTTCGCGTAGATGACGTCGGAGGTGCGGACGACGTCCTGGGCGGAGCCGAGGGCGCAGGTGAGGATGAGGAGCAGGCAGGCGAGGTGTCTCATGGGGTTGACCATAGGACACCGCAAAGCCGCCTAAGTTGCAAGCCGCTCAGGCCTTCAGGCGGAACTTGATGACCACCTTCAGGATCTCGGCCGGAGCGCCGACTTGCACGCCGGGCTGATGGCCGTCCTGCGGATGGAAGACGGCGAAATTGCCGCGGCCGAGAGTGAGTAGCGCGGAGGGAGCGCTCGGAGCGGCATATTTCTCGACGTCCTTTTCGGCGACGTAGGGCTTCGTCACCACGAGGGTCTTCTGGTCCGTGTGGCCGCAATATTCGAGGCCTTGGTAGACCACCTGGATGTCGCCGTAGACCTGATGGGCTTCCCACATCTTGTCGGCCGAAGGGGCGGTCTGGTAGCGCTGCACGATCGCCACCAGGTCCTGGCCCTGGAGTTCATATTTTCCGTCCGCGGTGTTCACGTCGAAGGAACGGAGATAGGCGAAGGCCTTCGGGAAGAGCGGGTGCAGGCCTTCGTAGGCGGCGGAGGCGGAGAGTTGGTCGAGGATCATGACGAAAGGGGTGGGGGTAGGGGCAGGGGTAGGATGATTAGGCTTCGTCGGGGAGGCCTTCGACATCGTCGAGCGGGAGCTCGACCGGCTGGTCGGAGCCGAGGATCGAGAGCAGCAGGGCGATGCGTTTCTGCGGAGACTCCAACCGGATGACTTCGCCTTCCGAGCCGGTGAAGATGCCGCGGATGACGCGGGCTTTCGCGCCGACCTTCAGTTCCTCGTCGAGCATCGACAATGTCGCATCGGGTCCGAGCGCGTTGAGTTCGTCGATCACCGCCTGCTCGACGTCGACCGGTTTGCCTTCGCGGCTGACGAGGTGGAGGACGCCGCGGGTGCTGCGGATCGTGGACTGGAATTCCATCGGATCGAAGCGGGCGAAGACATACCCCGGGAACAGCGGCTCGACGACCACCTTGTTCTTGTCGTGGCCGCGCCGGGTGCGCCGGAGCCGCGGGAAGACCAGTTCGTCGACGCCGATGGCCCGCAGGTTCTGCACCGCCACCGCCTCTTGCCGAGGCTTGGCCTTGATGCAGAACCAGGTCGGGCCGGCGGCTTCGGTCATGCGGACTGGGCGGACTTGGCGCGGTCGGGGAGCCAGCCGAGGGCGATGATCGCGAGCTGCGAGATCCAGAAGATCATCAGCCACTTGAAGCCGGATTCCGTGAAGCCGTAGCTGTGCAGGCCGACGCCGAGGAGGTTCGTGCCGAACCAGGACCAGGCGGTGACGATGTTGCCGAAGACGAGGAGCTGCATGAGTCCTTCGCGGCGGACGAGTCCGCCCCAGCGGGCGTGGAGGCAGATCGCGCACCAGAGCACGATGAGGATCGCGCCGTTTTCCTTCGGGTCCCAGCCCCAGAAGCGACCCCAGCTCTGGTCGGCCCAGATGCCGCCGAGCATCGTGCCGATGAAGCTGGCGAGCACCGCGAAGGCGAGGATGCCGTACGCCGCGCGGGCGACGCTGTCGCCCCAGGCATAGTCCTTCTTGGAGGCGCGGAGAGCGAGGTGCAGCGCGCCGAGCAGGCCGGCCACGAAGGTCGCGGAGTAGCCCAAGGTCACGATGGTCACGTGCGTCGCCAGCCAGAAGTTCGAGTCGAGCACCGCGCGGACGCTCTCGAGGTTGTCTTCGCCGGAGAGGCCGAGGTTGTGGGCGACGATCAGCGACACGAAGCCCGTGATGCCGGTGGCCGCGGCGCCGATGCCGTTCTTCCAGACGCGCTCGAGCAGGATGCCGAGGGCGACGGCGCCCCAGGCCACGAAGATGCCCGAAGAGTAGAGGTTCGTGACGGGCGGACGGCCGTGCAGCCACATGCGGTAGCCGAGGGAAAGCGTGTGGAGCACGAAGCAGGCGACCAGCAGGCGGTAGGACCAGGCGCGCAGGCTTTCGGAGGAGGTCAGCCAGGCGGCGAAGACCATGAGCACCGTGATGGCGTAAGCGATCAGCAGCCAGTAGAACGGCTGCATGCGTCCGAACCACGCTTCCGATTCGGCCTTCGCGGACCAAGGTCCTTTGAGCGAGGCGGCGATGGCGGAGCTCAGGCGGGCGCAATCGTCGTCCTTGCCTTCGCGCCAGGCCATCGAGAAGTCGGCGTAGCGGGTGACGATGCCGTCTTCGGCCAGGCCGGCTCGATGGACCTTCTGGTCCTTGATGACGCCGAGGAGGGAGGCGCCGAGGTTGTCCCAGCGGGCGAGCGAAGATTCGTCCTTGGGCGGCATCAGGCCGATGACGCCTTCGCGTTCGAAGTCCTGGTAGCGTTCGACGAACGTCTTCACGGTCTTCTGCAGTTCGGGGTCGAAGGCCTTGCCGGTGGCGCTGGCGTTCATCTCGGTGAGGGCGCG
>RGES01000380.1 GCA_009917805.1 Verrucomicrobiota bacterium | reverse complement strand
AAGCGGACGGTGTCGATCTGGATCGTCTCGCCGGCCTTGAGGACGACGTCGAGCTCGTTGACGGTCACCTCGGGGTTGAAATCGACGTTGCCGATCCGGCGCAGGATGCGCGGACGCGTGAGCGCGTAGACCGTGACCGGCTCAGGACGACGACCTTTGGAGATGTCGTCGAGGTCGGGAATATACCAGCGGGCGGGAGCCTTGCCGACCGCCTTGCCCGGACCGACCCACACCGTATGCCCGCAGAGCTTGAGCTTGTAGCGCCCCGAGACCGGCGCCTGGAAGGTGCCGAAACTGGGCTCCACCGGCTCATAGGCTCCGTGCACGACGCCCACGCCTTCTTCGTCGCGGAGCTTCGGGTCCGACTTGCCGACGGTCATCTTGGCGTCGCCGCGACGCACCTCGGGCTGACCGGCGAATCCGAGCGTCGGGAAGGTGGCGCGCTCGGGCGATTGGTTGAATTCCGAGAACTTCATCTTACCGGTGTAGCTGCCTTGCTGACGGGCGTAATGACGCTTCGGCGATGCGTCCGGCTTCTCGACCGAGGACACGAAGGCGGAACGGAGGCCTTCTTCGGCGGCGGTGAGGTAACGCTGGAGCTGGACGTGCGAAACGTCGAGGGCCTGGCCGGTCTTGTTGAAGCGGAACGCTTCGGTGTCTTCGGGCAGGATCTCCTTCAGGTCGAGCCACGGAGCCTGCAGGAGATCGCGGACCGCGTTCTCATATTCGAAACGGTTCATGCGGCGCTCGACCGTGCGCCCCTGCGTGGCGACGCGCGCGGATTCCTGACGGATGAGCAAGCCGGAGAGATCGCCGAGGTAGGCGGACTGCTGGGCGGCGTCGGGGCGCGGCTTCTTCTTGGGCGGCATCTCGCCGCTCGCGGTGCGATCGAAGACCTTGACCCAAGTCTCGAAGGTTTTCTGGTCGGTGAGGTCGGACTTCAGGGCCGTCAGGTCGAGGCCGCCTTTCCTGGCCTCGGCGTCATGGCACTCGACGCAGTTCTTCTCCAGGAACGGCGGCAGCGCGCCGAAGGAGGCCGACGGAGCGACGAACAAGATGAGGAGGGCGAGGCGGGAAAGCATGAAAGGCAGTCTCTATGACAGCCGAAGCCCCTGAGGGTTGCCAAGGCAAACCACCCAGCAATGAGCGGTTTTGCCGAGATTTAGGCCCCAAGCGTCGGAGATTGTGGCAGCGGCTGTTTACCCCTGCCCTGCGGCATGCTTTCCGTCATCCGTTCCGCCGCCTTGGTCGGAGTCGAAGCCGTCCCCGTCGAGATCGAGGTCAACACCGGGGAACTGGGCGAGCACGGGCTCTGGCTCGTGGGCCTGCCGGACGCAGCCGTCAAGGAATCCGAGGAGCGGGTGCAGTCGGCCTTGCAGAACAGCGGACTCCGCCTCCCGGAGACCCGCACGACCATCAACCTAGCTCCCGGCGACCTGAAGAAGGAAGGCGCGATCTACGACCTCCCCATCGCCCTCGGCATCGCGGCTTCGACCGGCCAGCTCGACCGTGCTTTCCTCAAGCACTACCTCATCGCCGGCGAACTCGGCCTCAGCGGAGCGACGCGCCCGGTCCGCGGCGGCGTGGCGATGGCGATCCTCGCACGCAAGGCCGGCCTGCG
>RGES01000379.1 GCA_009917805.1 Verrucomicrobiota bacterium | reverse complement strand
CAACGCCGGACGCTGATAATCAGGCCCGACCGCGCAGGCGGTGAGCAGGCAGGCGACGAGCGCGATGGAGAGAGGCTTGCTCATGCGCGGGGCTCCTTGCGGTCGCCGGTGAGGACCTTGAAGAAAAGGGGGATGAAGAGCGTGGCCACGAAGGTGTCGAAAAGCATGCCGCCGAACACGCCCGTGCCCATCGAGCGGCGGGCGCCCGCGCCGGCGCCGGCGGCGATGACGAGCGGGACGACCCCGAGCACGAAGGCCATCGAGGTCATGACGAGCGGCCGGAAACGGATGCGGGCGGCTTCGATCGCCGCCTCCGCGGCGTTCTTGCCCTCGTCGCGCGCCTTGACGGCGAACTCGACGATCAGGATGGCGTTCTTGGCCGCGAGGCCGATCAGCGTCACGAGGCCGATCTGGAAGTAGATGTCGTTGGCGCTGCCGCGCACGAAGATCGCGACGAGCGCGCCGAGCAGCGCGAACGGCACGGTCAGGATCACGCCCACGGGGAGCGACCACTTCTCGTACAGGGCGGCGAGGATCAGGAAGACCATCAGCAACGCCATCGAGAACGCCGGCACGGCCGAGGTGGCCGAACGCTTCTCCTGCAGGGCCTGCGCGGTCCAGTCGAGCTCGTAGCCGGGCGGCAGGTTCTCCGCCGCGGTCTCCTCGACGATGCGCAAGGCGTCGCTCGAGCTCACGCCCGGGACGCTGCCGCCGATGACGCGCGCGGCGACGAAGCCCTGGTAACGCTCGATCTGGTCGGGGCCGTAGCTTTCGCGCACGGTGACGAGCGAGGTCAGGGGCACCATCGAGCCGTCGCCGGCGCGGACGTGCACGCGGCCGACGTCCTTGAGGGCCATGCGGTCCGAAGGCTCCGACTGCATCAGCACGCGGTAGGTGCGGCCGGCGCGGGTGAAGTCGTTGACGTAGACCGAGCCGATCGTGGTCTGGAGCGCGTCGTAGATGTCCGGCAGCGCGATGCCCAGGGCGGCCGCGCGCACCTGGTCGACCTCCGCGGCGTACTGCGGGACCGTCGTGCGGTAGAAGGTGTTGATGCCCGCGAGCTCGGGACGCTTGCGCAGGGCGGCCAGCAGGCCGTCGAGCACCTTGCCGAGCTTGGCGGGATCGTCGTCGTCGCGCGCCTGGAGGTAGAACTCGAAGCCGCCGGCCGAACCGATGCCGCGGATGGGCGGAGGGTTCACGACGAAGCACATGCCCTTGCTGGACTTGGCGACGGCGCCGGTGAGCATGCCGCTGAGCTGCTCGGCGCTGTACTTGCGCTGATCCCAGGGGATGAGCGGGATGAAGATCGTGCCGGCGTTGGTCTTCTCGCCGCCGCCGATGAGGTCGAAACCGCTGATGGCGAAGGCGTGGAACACCTCGCTCCTGGGCGCGGGCGTGGCCATGATCTCGGGCACGATCTCGGCCATGTAGGTGCGGGTTCGCGAGACGCTCGCGCCGTCGGGCAACGAGACCACGCCAAGGACGTAGCCCTGGTCTTCCGAAGGGATGAAGCCGCGCGGGATCAGGCGGATGAGCACGACGTTGGCGGCGAGGATCGCGACGAACAGGCCCAGGGCCGTCCTCGGGTGGCCGAGCAGCCAGCGCACGGTGCGGCCGTGCCAGGCGGCGACCGCGTTGAAGCGGGCCTC
>RGES01000378.1 GCA_009917805.1 Verrucomicrobiota bacterium | reverse complement strand
ACATTCAAACTTTTGAATATGTCTAAGCCGAGCCCGCTCGACCCGAAGATCCTCAAGCACTGCGCCGGAGCCCTCCGTACGCTTTCGCATCCGGACCGTCTGCGCATCGTCGAGGCCCTCGAGAAAGGCCCGCTGGACGTCTCCGAGCTCACCGCCCGTCTCCGCCGTCCGCAGGCCACCGTCAGCCAGCACCTGATGCGCCTCCGCGCTCATGGCCTCGTGGCCGCCGAGCGCGAAGGCCGCGTCGCGCGCTACCGCGTGGCCCATGCGGGCTGCCTGACGATCCTCGGCTGCATCCGCTCCCATTTCGCCCGATAATCTCATGAACACCTCCCCCAAGATCCTCATCGTCGGTGGCGTCGCCGGCGGCGCCTCGGCCGCCACGCGCGCCCGCCGCATGAACGAGAAGGCCCGCATCATCATGCTGGAGAAGGACTCCTTCGTCTCCTTCGCCAACTGCGGCCTGCCCTACCACCTCGGCGGCGTCATCCAGGACCGCGCCAAGCTGCTCGTGGCCAAGCCCGAGATGTTCAAGAAGCGCTTCAACATCGAGGTCCGCGTCCGTCACGAGGCCCTCGCGATCGACCGCGCCCGGAAGACCGTGCGCATCCGCGACCACGTCGCCGGCACGGAATACGACGAATCCTACGACAAGCTGATCCTCGCCCCCGGCGCGGCCCCGCTCATCCCCGATGTCCCCGGCGTGCGCGCCAAGGGCGTGCATTCGCTGCGTAACATCGAGGACATGGATCGCATCCTGGCCCAGCTGCCTTCGGTGAAGAAGGTCGCGGTGGTCGGCGCGGGCTTCATCGGCCTCGAAGTCGCCGAACAGCTCAAGGAACGCGGCCTGGACGTCACCCTCATCGAGAAATTCGGCCAGGTCCTGCCTCCGCTCGACGCTGAGATGGCCGAACCGCTCCGCCGCGAACTCCTCCGCCATGGCATCCGCCTGATCTCCGGCTCCGGTTTCAGCGCGATCCGCGAAGCCGCGGGTGCGGCGACCGGCGTCGTCCTCGAGAACGGTGTCACCGTCGAAGCCGACCTGGTCATCCTCGGCCTCGGCGTGCGTCCTTACAACCAGCTCGCCGTCGCCGCCGGCCTCGGCGTGGGCGCCACGGGCGGCATCCTGACCGACGAATACCAGCGCACCGCCGACCAGGATATCTACGCCGTCGGCGACGCCGCGGAATACCTGCTCGGCACCACCGGCCAGCGCGGCCGCATCCCGCTCGCTGGTATCGCCAACCGCACCGGCCGTCTCGTCGGCGAACACGCCGCCACGGGCCAATCCGCCAAGGCGCCCGCCGCTTGGGGCACGGCCATCATCAAGGTCTTCGGCCTCGGCGCCGGCATCGCAGGCGACTCCTTGAAGTCAGCCCTCAAGCGCGGCCTCTCGGCCCGTGCGGTCCATATCACCGCCAACCACCATGCTGGCTATTACCCCGGCGCGAAGTCGCTGACGCTTAAGCTCGTCTACGAAGCCGGCACGGGCCGCATCCTTGGCGCCCAGGCGGTCGGCGGCGCCGGCATCGACAAGCGCCTCGACGTCATCGCGTCGTTCCTGCACCTCGGCGGCACCGTGCGCGACCTCGCGCAGGTCGACCTCGCCTACGCCCCGCCCTTCGGTTCGGCCAAGGACCCGCTGCACAT
>RGES01000377.1 GCA_009917805.1 Verrucomicrobiota bacterium | reverse complement strand
ATGACGCCGGAGCTCAGGTCGCGGGCGGAGAGACCGACGACGTTCAGGACCGCGCGGCGCATGGCTGCTGATCCCGCGCGCGCAGTTCGTCGGCGGCCTTGCGCACGATGGCGGCGGCCATCTCGTGGACCTGCGTGGACTTGCCGATGGCGGTCGGCAGCACCAGCGTGAGCTGGCCGCCGAGGTGTTCGCGGAATTCTTCGAGGCCGGCCAGCATCGGGGCGCCGCCGTCGAGGTGCATCTCGGGCGCGTAGATCCGGAAGCCGAGGGCGACGAGCAGGTTGAGCGAGCGCTCGGTCTCTTCCTTGCCGAAAAGGCCGAGTTCGCGGGCGCAGATCAGGTCGAGCGCCAGGCCGACGGCCACGGCCTCGCCGTGCGTCAGGCGATGCTGGGTCATCGACTCGAGCTTATGCGCGGCCCAGTGGCCGAGGTCGAGGGGACGGGCGCTGCCGAGCTCGAACGGGTCGCCGTTGCCGGCGATGTGGCGGGCGTGCAGTTCGGCGGAACGGCGGACGGCGCGGCCGATGGCGGGGAGATCGCCGGCGGCGAGCAGCGCGGACTCCTTCTCGAGGCTGGCGAAGAAGACCGGATCCTTGAGGAGCGAGACCTTCACGGCTTCGACGAGTCCGTCGCGCAGGCCGCGGGCGTCGAGCGAAGCCAGCAGCGCGAGGTCGTTGACCACGGCAGCCGGCACCGCGAAGGCGCCGGTGAAGTTCTTCTTGCCGAAAGTGTTGATGCCGTTCTTCACGCCGACGCCGGCGTCGCCCTGACCGAGGGTCGTGGTGGGCATGCGGACGAGACGCACGCCGCGGTGCGCGGTGGCGGCCGCGAAGCCGACGGCGTCGAGGAAGGCGCCGCCGCCGATGGCGAGGACGTAGGAATGGCGGCAGATCTTGTCGGCCTCGATCGCGGCCAGCGCGGCCTTGACGACGGCGGAGTCCTTCTTGGCGGCCTCGCCGCCGGTCAGCACGAGCGGCGGACGGGTGAAGGCCACGCCCATGGCTTTGCCGTAGGCGGCGACCTCGGCGGCGAACCCCGGACGGGAGCTCGCCAGGCCGGCGTCGACGGTGAAGAAGATGCGATGGCGGTAGGTCACCGCGAATTCGAGGTCAAGGGAGTCGTCCATAGCCCTGGGGGAGGGTTAATCAGAAAGAGTGAGACGCCCGAGGACAAGCCCAGTTCCCAGAAAACCCCGAATGAGGGACGAAAACCCGCCGTTTACTCAGGTGGAAGGAATCTGCTTCCGCCAGCGCAGGACGAGCCGGATGGCAAAAGGAGCGGTGCCGACAGCGAGCAGGAGCAGGCACCCGGCGTCGAACAAGGCCTCGGGATGCACGCCCTTACGCTTCACGAGCAACGCCAGGCTGATGAACGCGACATGGCCGCAGGTCATCACGTCGATTAACGGCATCGACGCCAACCGGTCGGCCACGCGCGCGCCGACTCCGGTCGGCAGAGGGTTACGACGGTTCGAGCGAAGCAGCCACCAGACGTAGACGGCGGCCCATAGGAGCATCCATGGCCAGAAGAGTCCGACCGCCCAGAACATCGGCAACGGCGCGACGAAGAGCAGCCCCTCGACCCAGCGTCCGGCGCCGCCGCCGGTGGCCTCGTGGCGCGCGACGAGCGTGATCGCGAACGTAAGGAGCC
>RGES01000376.1 GCA_009917805.1 Verrucomicrobiota bacterium | reverse complement strand
TCTCCTGACATCGCCGGGGTGCGTGGTTGGAACTGGAGCGTCGTCCATTGTCGGGCGCTCGTGCCATCGAACTCGTCGGGGGGCGGATCGCCGACGCGCCACCAGAACATCGTCGAGGCGTCCTTGGCGTCGGCCGGGAGCTCTTCCGCATAGGCGTCGTAACCGACCGCGTTGGACTGCCCGGCGACCAGGATGAGGGCGCGGGTCTCGGCGGAGGAGAGGCACGGCAGGAGCAGGGCCAGGCCTAGGGTAAGGCGGCGGAGCATGGGGTACCTATCCGTAAGCCTTGGGCCGACGGAGTTCCACCAAATCCTTTGGCGAGGGCCTATTTGGGGGCCGTTCGTTCGATCTCGACCTTCTCCATGACCGGCGGGACGGCTTCCTTGATGAGATCGGGGCTTCGGACTCCCTTGAAACGGCAGTCGGAGAAGCGGATGCCGGTGATGGTCGCCTCTTTGAGGCCGGCGATGGCGACGACCCTTCCGCAGGCTTCGCCGGTCACGCGTTCGAAGCTGACGTCCCTGAGGACGGGGTGGTGAGGTCCGTCGGCTCCTTCTTCGTAGTCGAATTCGACGCCGAGCACGGCCTTGTCGACCTGGCCCAGCCGGATATCCCGGAAGCGGATGTTCTCGATGACGCCTCCACGCACGGCGTTCGACTTGAAGCGGAACGCTCGGTCGAGGTTGGGGCTGTCCATGACGCAGTCGGAGACGAAGACGTTGCGGACGCCGCCCGAGATCTCGCTACCCATGGTGACGCCGCCGTGCCCGTCCTTCATGACGCAGCGACGAATGACGATATTCTCGCTGGGGATGCCGACCCTTCGTCCGTCGTCGTTGCGGCCGCTTTTGACGGCGATGCAATCGTCGCCGGTATCGAACACGCAGTCTTCGATCAGCACGTCGCGGCAGCTTTCAGGGTCGCAGCCGTCGTTGTTCGGACCGTGGCTGCGGACCGTGACGCCCCTGATCGTGACGTTGACGCAGAGAAGCGGGTGCAGGACCCACATCGGGGCGTTGACCAAGGTGACGCCTTCGATGAGCACGTTCTTGCATCCGTTGGTCTCGACGAAGCTGGGGCGGAGATAATGTCCCTCGCCATAGGTCCGCTCACGGGGCGGCACCCCCTCTCGGGTCTGCTGGTCGAGACGTGCGCGGTCGGCCTTCTGGCTGGGGCCACCTGAGTACTGTTTGTTTCCCTTCCAGGGCCACCAGTGCTTGACGTCGGCCGAACCGTCGAGCGTGCCCTTGCCTGTGATCGCGATATTCTCCTGGCCTGCCGCATGGATGAGCGGTGACAGGCCGATGAGTTCCATGCCTTCGAAGCGGGTGGGCACGGCGGGAAGGTATTTCTTCGGGTCAGGGATGAACCTGAGGGTGGCGCCTTCGGGGACGTGGAGATTGACGCCGCTGAGCAGCCGCACCGCCCCCGTGAGCCAGACGCCTTTGGGGACCACGACGCGACCGCCGCCCGCCCGATGGCAGGCTTCGATGGCTTTCGCAATCGCTTCGGAGCAGTCGCTGTCGGCCTTGGCACCATGGTCGGTGATCGCGAAGTCGGCGGCCGGGAAGACGGGGGCTTTGATGCGCGCGAGGACCGCTTTTTCTTGTTCGAGGTAGGGGGCGGCCGCCGAGAAGGCCGGGCATAATG
>RGES01000375.1 GCA_009917805.1 Verrucomicrobiota bacterium | reverse complement strand
TGGTGACGGCAGGCATGGGTCCCTATCGCCCGTCCAGCCTCATCGACTTCGTCGAAGGCCGGGACGTCGAAGTGGAAGGCATCTGGGGCGAACCGCTCCGTCGCGGCCTCGCGGCCGGCGTCAAGATGCCCGAGACCGAGAAGCTGGTCGCGGAGATCCGAAGCCGCATCGCGGCCCGCGCCTAACCCTGCTCAGAATTCGACCGCGCCGATTTTCGCCCGGACGAGATCGGCGACGCGCTCCTTGGTCAGGAGTCCCGACTGCGCCTCCGCGAAGACATCGACCGACCGGATCATCGATCCGCCACGCGTCACGAGCGTCATCCTGAGCGTCAACCTTCCCTCCGGCCGACCTGCGTCCAACGGTCGGGAAAACCATGCGAAACGGAGCCAGGCATCCGCCGTGGCCGGCTCCAGGGCGGCGACATAGCCACGGGACCTCAGCGCTCGGACCGCGGCGTCATGGACGACCTCCGAGCAGCCGCTCAGCTCAGGAGAGGGCAACCCTACCGGCTCCTCGACGAAGATGGCACGGACGAGCGCCGGGCGAGGGGATTCGGTGGCACATCCGATCAAACCCAGGAAAAGGCATCCCATGAAGCAGCGGATGGCCGGCCGGAGACGGTGCATAACTTGTTTATTAACCGTTCTCGCCCCGGGACAAGCAGGGACATGATGGGGACCTGTTGACCTTTCGGGTCGGCCCCGCTCCCCTCCCCCTCATGGCCCGCGTCCAAGCCGTCACCTTCGACCTAGCAGGCACCCTGCTCTTCCCGCATCCGTCGGTCGGGGCGGTGTATGCCGCCAGCGCGAAGAAGCACGGCATCGACGTCGAAGCCGCGGTCCTCGACGCGGCCTTCCCGCTCGCCTTCAAAGGCGGCCCGAAGAACGCCAAGCCGGAAGTCTTCTGGAAGGAAGTCGTGCAACGATGCTTCGGTCCGGCGCTCCCGGCTTCCAAGATCGACGTCGTCTTCAAGGAATGCTGGAGCGCGTTCGCACGTCCGGAGTCCTGGCGGCTCGCGCCCGGGTCGCTGCAGGCGATCTCGGCCATCCGTTTCCTCGGCGTGAAGGTCGGCGTGCTTTCGAACGCCGACGCCCGCATGCGCAAGGTCCTCGACGGGCACGGCCTTACGAGACATCTCGACGGCATCTTCCTCTCGGAAGAGACCGGGCATTCGAAACCGGACGCCAAGGCTTTCGCTCAAGCCGCCCGGGCGCTCGGCGGTTCGGTGTCAGGCCTGGTGCACTTCGGCGACAGCCCGACGGAGGACGGCGAAGGCGCCCGTGACGCCGGCGCCACCGGCGTCGTGGTCGGCGGAGCGCATGCGCCTGACCGTTGCCTGCGCAATGAAATCATCTCCGAAGCTCCGTATGCGATCCGGGCGCTGCTGACGGAAGGCAAGCTCAAGGGGAAGTTCTCGCGTACGGTGCAGAACCTCCTCGCGAACCTGCGCGGCCTGCCCGAGGACCGCAGCCGCTCGACCGACCGGGCGATGAAGACGATCGACGACGCGGTGCAGGACGCCTTCAAGAAGCTCCGCCTCGACAAGCCCGTACCCGAGACGGCCATCGTGGCCCACTGGCTGGAACTCCTTCCGCTCAAGCTGGCCAAGCGCTGCGCCCCGCTCCGCGTGCTCGAAGGCGGCAAGCT
>RGES01000374.1 GCA_009917805.1 Verrucomicrobiota bacterium | reverse complement strand
GACACCACGGCGGCCTTCCAAGCGGTCAACGAGGCGTATGGCGTGCTCTCGGATCCTTCGCAGCGGGCGGCTTATGACCAGACGGGGTCTCCCCAGCGGCCGACCGCGACCCCGGGCGCCGCGTCGGCATCTCGCCCCGACTTCGTCGTCGAACCTTACACCTGCGTGGATTGCGGGTGTGTTTCGCCGAAACTCCGTCACATCAAGTACACCCAGGTAGTCAGCTACCTCATCGGTTCGTACAAGACGAACATCTGGGGCGTCTTCTGCGAGGAATGCGCTTCGAAGCGCCTGACCAAGGCGTCGTTGATCACCGGCGCGTTCGGCTGGATGAGCGTGCCCGGCATGCTGTATTCGGCCCATGCGCTGGGTCGCAACCTCACCGGCGGCCAGCAGCAGAACCTCATCAACCTCGAGATCTGCGTCCGTCAGGCCGTCTATTACTTCAGCCGCGGCGACCGGGCCAACGCCCGGATCGCGGCCACCGACGCCCAGGCCTTCGCCGGCGGGGTCAACGAGGGTTGGTGGAACGACGACGAGAAGCGCCGCGCCCGCGAACTCATCCCCATCATCCAGGAAGTGCTGGCTAAGGTTTGAGGCGCGACCTTCGGTCGCGCACTGACATGCTGGCAGGTTGAACGGCTGAGAAACCGATATGACTATGTCGTGACGCGGTCCCGACCCTACCCATGTCAGGTAGAAGCGGTTGGCGTTAAGCGGTTGGCGGTTGGGAGCGCAGGTGGGCAACGAGGTAGGGGCGTGCGGCCCGCGCGCCCGCGGACGACCGAGCCGGTCGTCCCTACCTAAAGGCAACGAGGACAGCACGTGGTGCTGTCCCTGCCTTGTTAATAGCGCTGGCGGGGAGGGCCGGGGTGGTCAGAGTGAGGGTGGCCGTATGTTCAAAAGCATCGCACAATACTTCTCCGGGGTCGGGCGGGCCATGCAGGTCCGGTCCGGACGAGGCGGGGTGCATGCGGATGCGGCGGCGGCTTCCGAGCAGCTGAAGCGGCTGACGCAGGTGCTGCCGAGGGCCCGGGCGGAGATCGTCGCGGCGACGGAGGCCATCATGCAGGAATCCGTCCTGGCCGAGATGAGGGCGACGCCGATCGCCGAGCTGAAAGACTTCGGGGCGTCGGTGGGTCCATTGCAATCCGCGGGCTTCCGTACCGTGGCCGATCTTTCCGGCCATTCTTACCGCTCCCTGCTCAACTATCACGGCGTCGGCGAGGTGACGGCCTTGGGGGCGATCGAGGCCTTTGGAAAATTCCAAGAATCCGCCCGGGCGCACGTACGCCTGCTGCCGGACCCGGATCACCCGCGTCCGTCGGATGCCCGACTCTTGGTCGCGTTGGCCAAGTATCAGACGCTCGTCCGGGAGGTCTCGACCCGGACCGACGCCGCGCATGTCCGGTATGTCGACACGGGAGAGCAGCTTCAGGCGCTGCAGGCCAAGACGCGCCTCCGCGATCATCTGCTTTCGCTTTCCGCCCAGGAAGAACTCGCCCGCCTCAGCGCCCAGCTCTCGGGCGGATTCCGTTGGGTCAACGCCGAGGCCCGCAACCTTGCCGATTACGCGGACAAGCTGACCTTCGACCCTCGGGAAGTCTGGAAGCAGTATGCGGGTAATTCCGCGACGTTCATCGCGCTGCT
>RGES01000373.1 GCA_009917805.1 Verrucomicrobiota bacterium | reverse complement strand
TCGAGGAGCTTGCGCTTACGGGAGATGTCGCCGCCGTAGCACTTCGCGGTCACGTCCTTGCCGACGGAACCGATGGTCTCGCGGGCGATGACCTTCGAGCCGATGGCGGCCTGGATCGCGATCTTGAAGAGCTGGCGCGGCAGGAGCTCCTTGAGCTTCTCGCAGAGGGCGCGGCCGCGGCCTTCGGCCTTGGAGGCATGGACGATCGACGAGAAGGCGTCGACCGGCTCCTCGTTGACGCGGATGTCCATCTTCACGAGGTCCGAGGTGACGTATTCGCCGAGCTCGTAGTCCATCGAGCCGTAGGTGCTACGGCGGCGACATCACCCGTAAGCGCAAGCTCCTCGAGAAGCAGAAGGAGGGCAAGAAGCGCATGAAGCAGATCGGCAAGGTCGACATCCCGCAGGAGGCCTTCATCAAGATCCTCAAGAACGAGGGCTGAGGGCCCAGTTCGGGCTTTCCCTCCGGTCGGCGTCCGCTAACTTCGGGGGGTCCCCCATGTCTTTCTACTACCGCCGCAAGCTCCGTAAGATCGGCAAGGCCTTGCTCGAGGGTTCGGAGAAGGTCCACCTCTACCGCGGCGACGTCCTGTCCCGCGAGGACCTCAACGAGCAGCTGGAACTGGCGGACAAGGTCCGCGCCGCCACGCGCGACCGCACGATGGAGGTCACCCAGATCGAGGCCCTCCTCAACCGGCTGCACGAGGTGCTCGTGCGCAACGGCGGCAAGGTCTACCCGGTCTCGGCCGGCACGGATTGGACGGAGATGGTCGTGATGGCCGCCATCGTGGCGGGCTCGATTCGCAGCTTCTTCCTGCAGCCTTTCAAGATCCCGACGAATTCGATGTGGCCCACGTACAAGCTGCAGTGGACCTGGACCTACGTGATCCCCGCCGAAGCGAGCGGCCCGGTGGCCATTCCCATCGTGGCCCAGCGCGTGGGCGACGACCGGATGGAATACGGCCTACGCACCCGCACCCGCGAATCCGATGACGGCATCGCCGGCACGGGCCTGATGCGCGGCGGCCGCGACAAGTACGAGATGCTCGTCGGCAATACCCTGCAGACGATCCGCGTGCCCGCCGATTTCGGCTTCGAGGCCGTGATGCTGCGCACCTATTTCCCCGAGGAAGCCAAGCTGAAGCTGCCGCGCCAGGATGCTGACCGCTGGCGCGTCGTCTTCGCCAAGGCCGCCCGCGAAGGCCGCATCCAGCGCGGTCCTTACGGTCCGGTGCTGCTGACCGGCAAGAAGGTCGAGGCCGGCAAGCCGCTCTTCAACTTCGACATCCTCACGGGCGACATGCTCTTCGTGGATCGCATGTCCTATCACTTCGTCGAGCCATCCCGCGGCGACACGTTCGTCTTCCGCACGAACAATATCCCGGGCCTGAACGACATGTATGGTCAGCCTTCCCAGAGCTACTACGTGAAGCGTCTCGCCGGCGTGCCCGGGCAGAAGCTGCGCGTGGGCGCCCAGGGTGAACTCTTCGTCGACGGCCAGGTCGTCACTTCGCCCGAGCCGATGGTCCTCAACAGCCGTCGCGCGATGGACCAAGGGTATTACGGTTACCTGCCGGACGCCGGCGGAGATCGCTACGCGCTCCCGCTCGACAAGGAATACACCGTCACCCCCGGACATTACTACGCCATGGGCGACAACTCCGCCAACAGCT
>RGES01000372.1 GCA_009917805.1 Verrucomicrobiota bacterium | reverse complement strand
TCCCAGACGTTCTTCATGAGCACGTTCACGAAGAAGATGTTGAACAGGATCGCGCCCGAGAGGACGACGCCCCAGCCGCGGGTGCACTTCATGATGAGCAGGACACCGGCGATGATCTCGAGGGCCTTGATCACGTTCATGTAGCCTGAACCACCCATCGCGGTGAAGAACGCAGTGGTGAGCTTGGCGGCTTCTTCGCCGTTAGGCGCCGAGGGCGCAGGCATGAGGGACTTCACGGCCGGCACGAAATGCGCGACGCCGAAGATGATGAAGGCCACTCCGAGCAGGAGGGCGACGATGCAGGGGAGTTTTTTCATAGCAAAGACAGGTTACCCTAATCCAGGGCTTATGAAAGGGCTAACTTCAGAGGGCCTTATGGGCTCCGTCGCAAAGAGCGCCCTTCTTGGAGTGCTTGCAGGCGCAGAAATAGACCGTGCCATTGGCCTCGGCCTTGTAGGGCACCGGCGCGAAACCCGAACCCTTATGAGTATGGAGTATAGGGGAATGTAAGAATTGATCAGGCGAGGTCGAAGAGGAGGGCTTCGACGGGGCCGGCAGAGCGGAAGGCGAAGGTACCGGCGTCCTCAGATTTGACCGCATCGCCGGGCGAAAGTTGCACGCCGCCGATCGCGACCTCGCCGGCGATCAGCTGGAACCAAAGCCCCCTGCCCGCGCGCAGCTCATGCGAGACGGTGCCGCCGCCAGCGGTCTTCACGCGATAGACGTCGGCGTCCTGGCTGATATGGGCGGAGCCTTCGCGTCCGTCGTTCGAGATGATGAGCACCTTCGGCGCGGCGACCTGCTCCGGCGTGGGGGTCCATTCGGCGTAGCGCGGCTTGAGGTTGGCCATTCCCCATGCTGTCCTTATGTTCGATGGCTCCCTCGAGGACATAAGTGAAGATTTCCATGTCCTTGTGGCCATGGGGTGGGAAGCCCATCCCGGGGGCGACAAGGTCCTGATTGATCACCCGGAGGGACCGGAAAGCCATGTGGGCGGGGTCGTAGTAATCGGCGAAACTGAAGCTATGGCGGGCCACCAGCCAGCCGTGGTCGGCGAAACCACGCTCCCCGGAACGTCGGACCGTAAGGTTCATATCTGACCCAAGATGGCCCGAAAAACGGTGAAGTCCAATACCCCTCGCGATTTTCCCGACGGAATTAGTTTGAAAACACCCCCTCGGTTTGGTCTATGCTTATGACTCGTGTCGGGCAGTGGCTCAATCTGGTAGAGCGCTGCTTTCGGGTAGCAGAGGCTGAGAGTTCAAATCTCTCCTGCCCGACCCCTCGGTCTACTCCGCCCATGCGACTCGCAGGCATCCTGATGGCAGCCCTCTCAGGGTGGTTGCTTTGCTCCTGCGCTACTCCGCCGCCCGATCGTCCGCTCGTCCTGGTCCATGTGATGCCTTGGTTCGAAAGCAAAACCGTCAGCGGACGGTGGGGCTGGCATTGGACCATGGACAAGACGGACCCGTCCAAAGGCATGCTGGCGTCCCATGACGTACCTCTGCTCGGGGCCTACGACTCCTCCGACCCCGCCCTCATCGCCACGCAGGTCGCCCTGATGAAGGCCGCCGGCGTCGACGGCGCGATCATCGATTGGAACGGGCCTGACGGCTTCGCGGACTACGAGATGATCCATCGCAGCTCGGTGGCGCTCATCGCCGAGCTCAAGCAGGCCG
>RGES01000371.1 GCA_009917805.1 Verrucomicrobiota bacterium | reverse complement strand
TAGAGCCCCGGCTCGACCGTGACCGCGTTGCCCGCGACGAGCGGGTGCGGGTTGCGCGTGGAGAGGGCCGGGTCCTCGTGGATGTCATAACCCAGGCCGTGGCCGGTGCCGTGGAAGAAGCCGACATAGACGCCCTTCACCAGGCCGGTCTTATAACCGAGCGACTTGAAATAATCCTGCACCACCGTATGCACCTTCGCGCCGGTGGCGCCGGCGCGGATGGCCTTGATCGCGCGACGCTGGGCCTCGAGGACCGCATGGACCATCTTGCGCTGCTTCGCGTTCGCCTTCCCCTTGAGGTAGGTACGGGTCATGTCGCCGTAGTGGTGCGAGGCGATGTGGCGCGGATAGATGTCGCAGACGATGAGCTCGTTGGCGCGGACCGGGCCTGAGCCGGAACAGTGGCAATCGACCGCCTGGTCGCCCGGGGCGATGATCAGGCCGATGTCGCACAGGCCGCCCTTGCGCAGGATCGCGACCTGGGCTTCCTCCTTGAGGATCTCGGCCGTGAGCGTCTTGCCCTGCCACTGCAGCACGCCCTTCTTGTCGGCCTTGGCTTCCGCGAGCACCTTCTCCACGGCCTTGAAGCCGGCGACCGCGGCGGCGTTGCCCGCGCGGATGCCGGCGAGCTCCGCCTTGGATTTCACCTGACGGGCCGGGAAGAGTTCGGGGGCTCCACGTTCGTTCTGCTGGGCGCCGACCGGATGGAGTTCGAGGCCGAGCTGGCGCAGGCGCTCATAGAGGCCCACCGGGAAATCGGCCGGCACGCGGAAGCGATGGACGCCGCGCTGGAGCGCCGCGAAGACGATCGCATCCGCGATGCCCGCCTTCGGGTTGGTCTTGCGGAGATCGCCGATGATCGCGGTCAGGTTGAGCACTTCGTCGAAGGCCGATTCGTCCTTCGCGCGGCCGACTTCCATGCCGGGCAGCAGCCCGATGCGCCGGCCGCCGGCCGAGAAGGCCGGGAACGGGTCGGAGGCGTGGAAGCCGCCGAACCAGCGCAGGTCGGCGTTCTTGGAAGGAGTCGCCATCATCAGCACGTCGCGGACGGCAGGGGCGGAGGAGCGGGCGGTGCGGGCCATGGGCGCAGGATGACGGAAGTCGGCCCAGCGTGAAGCGCAAACGCTATCGCCCTGCGCCGCGGGCGGGCCTAAGTTGCCCGCATGCTCGCCCAAGCCGCCCGCCAGCCCTTCGACCTCGCGACCATGCTCATCCCCGTCCTCCCTTGGTGGGAACTGCTGATCCGCGGCATCATCGTGTACGTCTTCCTGCTGTTCCTGATCCGCCTCACGGGCCGGCGTCAGACCGGGATGCTCACGCCGTTCGACTTCATCCTGCTGCTCATCCTGAGCAACACCGTGCAGAACGCCATGAACGGCGGCGACAACAGCCTTGGCGGCGGCCTCTTCCTCGCGGGGACGCTCATCTGCATCAACTGGTGCATGCTGATGCTTTCACGCCATTACCGGCTCGTGCATTGGGCGTTGGTCGGACGGCCGGTCTTCCTGGTCCGGGACGGGGCCGTGCAGGAGAAGGTCATGCATCGCGAACGCATCACGCATCACGAGCTCATGTCGGCGCTCCGTTCGGCCGGCCTCGCCAACATCGAGCAGGCCAAGGACGTGATCCTCGAGACCAACGGCACCATCAGCGTGATCCACCGTAGCCCGGCTTGACGGG
>RGES01000038.1 GCA_009917805.1 Verrucomicrobiota bacterium | reverse complement strand
GCCTTTTCCCGGGGCGTCGCCTTCGTTCATGCCGCCGATGCCCAGTTCGGTGGAGGTCATTCGCCCTCCATTCAGGACCAGACGCCCTTTGGAACCCGGATACTCGCCGACTCGGATAAATTCCAGGGCGGCTAGATGGCCTCCCTGCACCGCAAGCGTGGATTGCGAACCGGGTTTGGAACCGATGTCGAGGCTGAGCAGGCCCGGGCGCGGCGACCAGAGCAGCCAGCCGAGGTCGGCGGCTTCGAGGCGTTCGGACCACGTGGCGGCGTTCCAGACGGCCTGTTTGGCGGCGTCCGGCAGGTCGTCGGTGTTGAACGGGTGTTCGGCGGCGAGCACGGACATCCGTTCCGCGATGGCCATCGCCTCGATGCGGTCGTCCGGCGAGATCGCGTCGGCTTTCGGGAGGCGATGGAGGAAGTCGGCCCACTGCTGCGCGGTCTGGCACCAGGCCTCGGGCGCGCGGAAGCGGGTGAGCGTGAAGGCGAAGTCGGCGGCGGACTGCTCGTCGTCGCGGAGCGAGAGGCATTCCGCGGCGCGGTCGGGCAGGTTGTGCGCTTCGTCGACGACGAGCACCGTGTCGGCCATGTCCCAGCCCGGGACGGTCTCGAGGGCGGCGCGGTTGCGCGGCGAGAAGACGTAGTTGTAGTCGCAGATCACCACGTCGGCATGCGCGAGCATCGCCTTGGTGATGTCCCACGGCGGCACGCCGGCGATGCGGCCGATCTCGCGGACGCGCCGGAGGTCGGCGGCTTCCTCGAGGAGGTGCTGGGGGTCGATCTTCGCGTTGGCCCAGTTGCGGCGGATCTGCTCGGGGTCGTCGGTGATGCCTTCGACCTCGTGCTCGGCGCGCGGGCGGAGGAGCACCGCGCGGAGTTCGTTGCTGCGCGCGAGGCGGCGCAGTTCGGTGAGGACCTGGGTCTGGCCGGTGCCCTTGCCGGTGAGGTAGAGCAATCGTCCCGCGCGGCCGCCGCGGAGGAGGCCGAGGCCGTGACGCAATGCGGCGGAGGTCTTGCCGAAGCCCGTGGGCGCGACGAGCAGGCGCGTGGGCGAATCAAGCCCGGCTTGGTCGAGGTCGGCGCAGGATTGCAGCCACTCCGGTCGCGGTTCCTTGAAGGGCAGGCGGTCCGGCAGGTTGAGCAGGCGCGCGTGGCTGGCGCGGCGGTTCTCGGCGTGCGCGGCGAGCGTCTCGGCCTGCGTGAGCAGGTCGGCTTCGGCGGAGCGGGGCAGGGCGACCGGCTGGCGCGTGCCGTCGGCCGGGTCGATGAAGATCAGCTCGCCTTTCACCTCGCGCGCGCCGGAGCCGAGGCGCGCCGCGTGGCAGTAGGCCGCGAGCTGGAGGAAGTGGTGCGCGAAGCGGCCGAGGAGGAACTCCGGCTTGCGCGGGAGCTTCAGGCTGATCGTCTTGATCTCGCGGATACGGACCTCGTCGGCCGTCTCCAGCCATTGGTCGGCGCGACCGGTGATGGCGATCGTCCAGCCGAGGGCGCCGACCTCGCAGGCGACCGAGCGTTCGAACTGCCAGCCCTGGCCTTCGGCTTCGGCGACCTTGCGCATCGTCTCATGCCATTGGCGGCCCGCTTCGGCGCGCCACGGGGCGCCGCCGGCGCCCGCGCCGGGGCCCGGGCGGAACGTCGCGAATTCCTGCGCGCTGAGCTCGACGCGCTTCGCCTTGATGTCGATGCGCATCAGGGCAGCACGAAATGGGCCTCGCCGGCGGACCAGCGTTCGAGGTCGGTGGAAAGCTTCGCGACCGTCTCTTCGTCGGTCGTCTGCGCGTCGAGCGGCTGGCCGAGGATCGCCGCCGCGTGGGCCTGGCGGGCGCCGAGGCGCGTGAACCACTGCTCATGCACGCCCCAGCCGCCGTCCTTGAGGATCAGCCAGAGGCTCTTGAAGTAGGCGCAGTCGGCGCGCGGTCGCGCGGCCATCGCGTCGAAGGTCTCGAGGGCGATGCGGTAGCAGACTTCCGCGGATTCGGGCGGCGGCGGGTTCTTGCGCAGCATCGCCGCGAGGCGGCAGGCGCGTTCGAGGGTGCGGTGGTCGCGCGCGAGGCCGGCGCGACGGGTGAGCAGGCGGTAGTCGCGGGCGAAGCGCGTGCCGCCGTCCTTGGCGCGTTCGAGGCTGACCTCGCCTTCGTCGAAGAGGTCCGGCAGCGTCGTGCCGTTGCCGCGGTGGGTGCGGATCAGGCAGCGCACGATGCCTTCGGCGGGCTCGAGCAGCGTGAGCAACGAGTGCGATTCCCCGGAGGGATCGCGACCCAGCACCAGGCAGCGGAGGCTCGACGCGGACATCCGGCCTACTCCTTGCTTTCCGGCTTGGGGACGACGGAACCGAAGCTCATCAGCAGGCCGAGCGCTTCGCCCACCGTCAGCTTCGTCTCGCGGATCTCGTCGGGCGAGACCTGGAGGATGACGCCGGTGGTGGGGGCAGGCGCGGCGGGGATGAAGATGTTCACGACCGGCTTGCCGATGGCCTGGCTGAAGACCGTGGGCTGCTCGTGGGTGACGAAGGCGATGGACCACATCCCGGGGCGCGGGAATTCGACCATCACCACGCGGCGGAAGGTGTCCTTGTTGCGGCCGCTGAGGGCGTCGACCATCTGGCGGATCGTGCCGTAGAGGGAGCCGAGTCCGGGGATGCGTTCGAGGACGGTGGCGAACCAGCGGTGGAGGATCTTGCCGAAGAGGCGCTTGGAGAGGTAGCCGACGACGACGAGGATGCAGAGCATCACCACGGCGGAGGACACCACCACGAGCTGGCGGTAGAGTCCGGTCGTGAAGTCCGGCGCGGCGGTCTTCGAGTCATGCCAGAGCCAGGCCAGTCCGTACTCGATCGCGGGCTGGATGAACTTGCCCATCAGGTCGAGCAGCACCGACACGACGTAGAGCGTCAGGCCGATGGGCATCAGCAGGAAGAGGCCCGTCAGGAAGTTCGGAATCGGCCAACGATTATTTCGCGGCGGACAACGGCCTGTTCATGAAGCTCTTCCGCTACATCGACTCGAACAAGATCCCGATGACCGCGCCGGTCGAGGCGGGCATCCGGCCGGGCACGATGGTCTTCTACCTGGACGAAACCTCGGCCAAGCGCACGGACCTCGCCGAGACGCCGCAGGTGAAGCTGTCTTCGGTGCCCGAACGTCGCGTGGCCGCCATCGGCATCCGCGGTTCCTACAGCCGGGAGAACTATGAGGAAGCGCTGGCCGAGCTGAAGGCCTGGCTCGCGAAGCGGACCGACGTCAAGGCGGCGGGCGAACCGTACGCGGTCTACTGGAACAGCCCGTTCGTGCCCTTCTTCCTCAAGCAGTCGGAAGTGCACATCCCCGTCGCGCCGACGAAGTGATCAGGCCCAGGCGCGCTGGCGCCAGGCGAGGCCTTCGGCGACTTCGCGGGCGAGTTCCGGGCCGCGGAAGACGAGGCCGGAGTAGACCTGCACGAGGCAGGCGCCTTCGTCCATGAAGCGGCCGGCGTCCTTGGCGGAAAGGATGCCGCCGCAACCGACGATCGGGATGCGGCCGTCGGCTTCCTTCGCGAGGAAGCGTACGACCTGCAGGGAGCGCTCGAGGAGCGGGGCGCCGCTGAGGCCGCCGCGGCCGGGCGAGCACGCTTCGGTGCCGGCGGGGCGGGAGATGGTGGTGTTCGTGGCGATGATGCCGGCGAAGCCGCATTCGCCGACGACGCTGACGATGTCGGCGAGCTGGTTCGGATTGAGGTCCGGGGCGATCTTGAGGAGCAGGGGCACCGGGCCGCCGGCGACGGAGCGGTTCTCCTGCGCGAGCGTGGAGAGCAGGGTCACGAGCGGGGCGCGGTCCTGGAGGGCGCGCAGGCCGGTGGTGTTCGGGCTGCTGATGTTCACGACGACGTAGTCGGCGAGCGGCGCGAGGAGCTTGAAGCACGTGAGGTAGTCTTCGTGCGCCTGTTCGTTGGCGGTGGCCTTGTTCTTGCCGATGTTGATGCCGAGCGGACTGACGCGTCGGCCGCGGCCGGGGTGCTTGCTCAGGCGATCGTAGAGGGCTTGGGCGCCGTTGTTCGGGAAGCCGTAGGCGTTCACGACCGCGTTGAGCTCAGGGTAGCGGAAGACGCGGGGCTTCTCGTTGCCCGGCTGCGCCTTCGGGGTGACCGTGCCGACTTCGACGTGACCGAAGCCGAGGGCCGCCGCGCCGCGCCAGCCGAGGCCGTCCTTGTCGAAACCGGCGGCGAGGCCGATGTGGTTCGGGAACTTCAGGCCGAAGGCTTCGATCGGGCGACCGCCCTTGGGGGTCAGCGAGCGCTCCATCAGGGCGCGGAGGGGGGCGCAGGCGCCGAGGAGGCCCATGCCGCGGAGGCCGACCTGGTGGGCCGTCTCCGGGTCCAGCGAGTAGAGGGCCTTGGAAATCACCTTCTCGTACAGGAAAGACATGCCCAGCAGTTAAGGGAGGAAAGGGCGGAAGGAAAGCGGAGAAGCCCGCCATTTGGACCCCGCGCCGACCCCTCTTGACTCCCGCCCAGACATGGACACACCACCCTCCCATGGCTGTGACTACCTCAAAGCTCCTTTGGTGCACCATCCGTTTCAAGGAGAAGGAAGGCAACTGGTGGGTGAAGGAGAACTCCGACCCTAAGCACTACGAGCCGGACGGCTTGGGCATCCTCGACCCCTTCCAGTTCCCCTGGATCCTCGACATGATGGATCCCCTCCGCGAGTACGGCCTCTCCAACGAGGTGCTCGAGGCCGCCTTCGTCCCGTTCCAGGCCCAGGACATCGAGAAGGACCAGACCGTCCGCCTCGTCCGCGTCGCCGAACACATCCTCGATTCCGAGGAGCAGCTCTTCGCCCTGCCGAACATCAAGGACGGCGACAAGGGCGCCTACGCCGATTTCCTCGAGCACATCATGCGCCTGCGCGTGAAGCTCATCAACGACACGATCAAGCTCGAGCAGAAGCTCACCGTCGAGGACGTGGATGAGCAGCTCAGCGAGCTGCGCAACCAGGCCATGATCGAAGGCCGCGACATCCATCCTTTCGAAGAGATCACCGACATCCTCGAGTTCGTCCCGCAGGGCCATGAGGTCCCCGGCGACGACGACGATGACGACAAGCCCGCCCGCGCCCAGAGCGCGGCCGAGGACATCGCCGACCTGCCCGACGTCGAGGAAGTCGACAAGGACATGGAGAAGAACCTCCGCTGGGACGACGAAGACGAGCCGGCCGAAGAAGGCGGCGGCGAAGAGGGCGGCGACTCCGAAGGCGGCGGCAAGGCTTCCGGCAAGTCCGGTCGCCGTCGCTGAGCCGGCTTACTTGGACGTCTCGTCGGACGGCTTCGCGGCCACCTGCGGCTCGAAGAGCCAGAGGCGGCGCGACGGCATGTCCACCGCGATGGGATGGGCGCGCAGGAAGTCGTCGCCGAGGAGGTTATGCTCCTGGTCGCGGATGAACTCCACGCCGGTGAGGGGCGCGCCGCCGATGGTCAGGGACTTGATCTTGCAGACCTCGACGCGGGTGAGGGAGGTGCTGCGCACGGTGGCCACGGGCAGGAAGCCGCGGAACTCGGTCTCGCCGCGGAACTTCAGCGAGCTCATGTAGGATTTCGACGCGCCGGAATCGACGATCATCGGGACCTTCACGCCTTCGACCTCGATGTTCACGCCGCAGTGGCCGCCGCGGCTGTAGCAGGGGACCTCATGGGCGGCGGAGGTGTCCGGGATCTTGCCGAGGATCATGACCTTGTTGCGCAGGTCCATGTAGAAGGGCCGCGCGAAGAGGATGTCGGCGCCGAGCAGGCCGTCGATGTCCATGCCGTCGAGCGGCATGATGCCTACGTGGAAGTCGCGCCAGGTGACGTCGCCCGCCTGGAGCTTCTCGACGAGCCCGAAGTTCGATTCGCTGCGGCCGGAGTTGCCCATGGTGGGCATCGAGAAGACTTCCGTGATGCCGCAGCGGGCGGCGGCGCGCGGGGTGATCACGGCGGCGCCTTGGCAGCCGGTGTCCACGCCCATGAGCAAGGAGACGCCGTTGATCTGCATGCGCAGCGTCGGGATGGATTTGATGCGGAGGCGGAAGGTCGCCATGCCGCTTTCGGGGAACTCGTCCTTGGGCTTCTTGAGCTCCTGGGCGGGCAGGGCGAGGGCGACGCAGAGTCCGAGGCCGGCAAGGAGGAGGCGCATGGTCATCATCGGTGAGCGTCGGTGAGGCGCGGATTCGTCCGCGCCGGGGTCACTTCACCTTGGACGGTTTCCGGAGGAGGTCGACAAGGACCTGCGGATTTTTGACTCAGGCCGCGCGCCGGCGTCGCCAGACGTAGGTCAGGGCGAAGAGCAGGCCGCCCAGGCCGACGGCCCAGTCCCCGTGGCGGACCCAGAAGGTGTCCGGCTGGCGGAAGCGGGGCAGGCTGACGGGAGCGGTCAGGCGGGAGCCGCGGAAATAGATGCTGCCGTTCTCCAGGACCGGGTAGGCCCGGCCGAGGGAATCGATCGTCCCGCTCCAGCCGGCGTTGCCGCAGCGGACCACCGGGAGGCCCGTGGCGGCCGCCAGGAGGACGGAATGGGCGGCGTGCTGGTACGCGCCGGCTTCCCGGCCGTACCAGGCGTCGTTGGTGACGACGAAGAGCACGTCGGCGCCGGCGAGCGCATGTTCGCGGGCGAGTTCGGGGAAGACGTCCTCGTAGCAGACGAGCGCGCCGGCCATGAAGGTGTGGCCGCGGCGGGTCGTCAGCGGCAGCAGCGCAGGCCCCGTGCCGGCGACGCAATCTTCGCTGATCGGCACGACCTTGCGCAGCGGCAGGAAGTCGGCGAACGGGACGTACTCGCCGAAGGGTACCAGATGGCGCTTGGCGTAGACGGGCTTCTGGACGCCTTCGGCGGCGATCACCGCGACGGCGTTGCCGTAGCCCGCGCCGCGGCGATCGATGGTCCCGATCACGAGCGGCGTGTCGACGGCCTTGGTCAGACCGGTGAGGCGGCTCACGTAGGCCTCGCTTTCGAGCGAGAGCGGCAGGGCGGCTTCGGGCCACAGGATGAAGTCGGCGGCCTTGTTGGCCGCGACCGAGGCGGTCATCGCCTCGGCCATCACGAGATGTTCCTGCAGGCGTTGCGGGTCCCACTTCGCGTTCGGGTCGAAGTCGGTCTGCACCACGCCGGGGGCGAGGCTGACCTTGGCCATCGAAACATGGCGGGCGTTGGCGGCGAGCAGGGCGAGGAAGCCGAGGGCGACCGGCAGCAGGCCGAAATAGAGTTCAGGGGTCAGGCGACGGAGCCAGCCCATCGGACCGGCCGGCTGCAGGCTGCTTTCCTCGCGGTACGATTCGACGAGCCGGACGATCCAGCGGGCGAGGCCGAGGTTGAAGAGCACGAGCGCGATGGAGAGGCCGATCGGGCCGGCCCAGGCGCACAGGCTGAGCATGACCGGATTGCCGGTCTGCGAAGCCGCCAGCGGCAGCCAGCCGAAGCCGGAGAGGATCGTGCCGCGCGTCCACTCGAGCAGACCCCACGCGCCGGCGAGGCCGGCGATCGCGAGGAGGCGGGCCGGGAGCGACGCGCCTGAGCAGGCGGGGAAGATCCAACGGAGCAAGAGCAGCCAGACGAACGGGTAGAGCGCGCAGTAGGCCGTGAGCAGGACGAGCCCGAGCCAGCCGAGCGGCGGGTAGACGTGGCGGAGCCAGACGAGCAAGGCGATCCAGAGCACCCAGCTCGTCGCGAAGCTCGCGCGCCGCCAGGTGCGCCAGTCGGGCCGGAGCGAGGCGGCGAGCGCGGCGGGGACGAGCGCGACGAACGCCCAGAACGGATGGCCGACGGGACCGAACGAGAAGAAGAGCAGCAGGGCGGTCAGCGCGGCGCCGACCCAGGCGAGCCGGGCGGAGCCGGGACTGCTCGTCGTCTGCTCCGTCATTCCGAAAGCGTCTCGACCACTTCCCAGCCCTCGTCGCGGACGAGCGCTTCGGCCTTCTTCCACTTCAGGTCCTGGGTCTCAGGGCCTTTGCGGATGCGGACGACGGCGTTGCGGCCGATCTTCGGGGTCAGGCGGCGGAAAGGTTCGGCCTTCGGCGCGTTGGCAGGCGTCGTCTCGGTGGCGGCGGACGCGCCCGGCTCGGCGGGGCCGGTGGCCTTGGCCTGGCCTTGCGCGCGGCGCATGAGGGCTTCGAGCGCTTCCATCGAGGTCGCGGTGCGGAAGAGGCCCGCGCACGTGTCGGTGCGCAGCTGCTGCATCAGGCGTTCGAAGGCCTTGAAGGCTTCGGCCTTGTACTCGTTGAGCGGGTCCTTCTGCGCGTAGGAGCGCAGGCTGACGCCGCGGCGGAGTTCTTCCATCTCGGTCAGCTGGTTCTGCCAGTTGCGGTCGATGGCGCGCAGCAGGACGCTGCGTTCGAGGTACTGCAGGATCTCGGGCGACTCGTGTTCCTCGCGGCCGGCCTGGAGGGCGCGGACGCGGTCGGTGGCGAGGAGGATCACCTGGGCCTTCGTGCGGGCGAGGATGTCCTCGAGGTCGATCCGCATGTGGAAGGTGGTGACGTACCAGTAGACGAAGGTCTCGGCGGCGCGGCGGTCGGCTTCGCCGTCGGGATCGGGGAAGACGACGTCGAGGCGGGCCTCGATCTCTTCCTCGACGATGTTCATGATCGTCTCGCGGCTGTCGGCGGCCTTGAGGGCGCGGTTGCGCAGGCCGTAGACGATCTGGCGCTGCTGGTTGAGCACGTCGTCGTACTGCAGCAGGCGCTTGCGCATCGAGTAGTTCTGGCCTTCGACGCGCTTCTGGGCGGTGCCGATCGAATGGTTGAGGAACGGGTGCTCGAGCGGTTCGCCTTCCTTGAAGGACTTCTCGAGCATCGACGACACGATGCCGGCGTTGGCGAAGAGACGCATCAGGTCGTCCTCGAGGGAGACCAGGAAGCGGGAGCGGCCGGGGTCGCCCTGACGGGAACAACGGCCGCGGAGCTGGCGGTCGACGCGACGGACCTCATGGCGTTCGGTCGCGAGGACGTACAGGCCGCCGAGTTCGCGGACGCCTTCGCCCAGCTTGATGTCGGTGCCGCGACCGGCCATGTTGGTGGCGATCGTCACCGCGCCGAGCTGGCCGGCCATCGAGACGATGTCGGCCTCGGCCTCGTGGTGCTTGGCGTTGAGGATCTTGTGCGGGACCTTGGCCATCGCGAGCATGCGGCCGAGGGTCTCGGAGGCTTCGACGGAGGCGGTGCCGACGAGCACGGGCTGGCCGCGCCTGTGGGCTTCGGCGATCTCCTTGATGGCGAACTGGTACTTCTCCTTGCGGGTCTTGAAGACGATGTCGTTGTCGTCGACGCGGATGCACGGGCGGTGCGTCGGGATGGCGACGACCGTCAGGCGGTAGATGTCATGGAACTCGGAAGCCTCGGTCTCGGCGGTGCCGGTCATGCCCGCGAGCTTCTGGTACATGCGGAAGTAGTTCTGGATCGTGATCGTCGCGTAGGTCTTGTTCTCCTTCTCGAGCGCGACGCCTTCCTTGGCTTCGACGGCCTGGTGGAGGCCGTCCGACCAGCGGCGGCCTTCCATGATGCGGCCGGTGTTCTCGTCGACGATCTTCACCTTGCCCTCGTGGACGACGTACTGCTTGTCCTTCTCGTAGAGCGCGTAGGCCTTGAGCAGCTGGCCGATGGAGTGGATGTCCTCGGAAGCCTGGGCGTAGGCGGCCTCGGCTTCGCCGCGGAGTTCGGCGCGGCGTTCTGGGGTGAGCGACTCGTCGCGGTCGAGCTCGACGTAGCGCGTCGGAAGGTCGGGCAGCACGAACGCGTCGGGCTCGCCGGGGCGGAGCGTGTCGCGTCCCAGCTGGGAAAGGTCGGCCTCGTGGTTGCGCTCGCTGATGGAGAAGTAGAGGCGTTCCTTGAGGTGGAAGCGGCGGTCCTTCTCGATCTCGGAGGCGAGCACGCCTTCGTGCTTCTCGAGCAGCTTGCGCCAGCGGCCGTTCTCCATCAGGCGGAGGAAGACGCGGTTGCGCGGCATGCCGTGGGCGGCGAGCCAGAGCTTGTCGAGCGTGTCGGTCGTCGGGTCCTTGCCTTCGGGCAGGGCGCCGAGCTCCGCGCCCAGGCCGAGGACGAGTATGCGCGCGTGTCCGAGGACATCCACGCCATCGGCCAGCTGCTCAAGGCCTACGCGCTCTA
>RGES01000370.1 GCA_009917805.1 Verrucomicrobiota bacterium | reverse complement strand
CGTCGACGTCGCCACGGGCCTCGCCCCCGAAGGCGAATGGCTGAAGGTCGAGGTCATCAAGAAGTTCCTCCTGCAGGAGCATCCCGGCCTCGAGGCCAACGCCCCGCGCTATGCGAAGTTCTACCGCATGCTCGAGGACACCGGCCGCTTCGACGTCCAGCTACAGGGCTCGACGGTGATGGCCCGCCTGAAGGCCTGAGCCTTACTTGCCGATCGTCCGGCGAAGGAACTCGAGCGTCGGCGCCGTCACGTCGGCCTGGTCGCTCGCGTCCTTGCCCATGGCGGGCACGCCGGTGGTGTCATAGTCCACGCGGTCGCGCTTCCAGCCCTTGCCCTTGGGGTGCAGGTCGAAGGTATGCGGGGCGTCGGTCACGCGGACATAGTCGAACCGGAGCTTCGCGATCACCAAGGCCGCGGCCAGCTCGTCGGACTGCGCGATGTCGACCGTGGTATCCGCGGTGCCATGCAAAATGAGCACGGGCGGATCGCGCATGTCGGCCTGGTAGGTCGGCAGATAGGCCTGCTGGGCCTCGGCCGAGACGCCGGGAACCGAACCCTTGCCGTGCTTGGAGAAGTTCACGACGCCGTACATGTCGATGATGCCGGAGACCTTGGCGGAGATTTTCGCCGCCGGATCGCCGCCCGGGCCGGTCTTGTCGTCGGACAGGCCGACCATCAGCGCGAGATAACCGCCGGCCGAACCGCCGGCCACGGCGATGCGTGCCGGGTCGACGCCGAGTTCCTTGGCGTGCGCGCGGACCCAGCGGACGGCGTTGCGGCAATCGGCGATGTTCTGCGGCCAGACGCCCGCCTTCTCCTTGGAGCCCAGGACGTAGTTGCAGCTCACGACGACGTAGCCGGCGCGGCAGAGGTCCGCGCTGACGCTCGAGGAACGATACTCGGCCTTGTCTCCGCCGGTGAAGCCGCCGCCATGGATGAAGACCACCGCCGCACGATCGGCACGGGCCTCGCCGGCAGGGAAATAGAGATCGAGCTTCTCCTTGCGGTCGGCGCCCAGGAAGGCGATGTCGCTCAGGCGATAGACCGGATTCGGCATCTCGGCCGTGTGGGCGCGGGCGTAAGCTTCGGCGGCCAAGGCGGGCACCTTGGCGACCGCGACGATCTCGCCGGACTTGGCCAGCTCGCCGATTCGCAGCTTGGAGACATCGGCGGCGAACACGGAAGATACGACGAGGAGCAGGAGGAACGGACGCATAAAGGGCGGGGTAGGTTTTTCTACCCCGCCCTTGAAGGCAGTCAACGCGTCAGGCGCGGGCTCAGGACAGCGCGTGGGCGTAGCCGTCGACGATCGCCTGCAGCGAGGCTTCGACGAGGTTTTCGCTGACGCCGACCGTGCCCCAGGAAGCCTTGCCGTCGGAGGAGCGGATGACCACGCGGGTCTTGGCCGCGGTGCCGTCGGAACCGCCGAGGATGCGGACCTTGTAATCCACGAGGCTGACCTTCGCGAGCTTCGGGAAAGACTTCACCAGCGCGGAGCGGAGGGCCTGGTCGAGGGCGTGGACCGGTCCGTCGCCTTCGGCCACGGTGAGGGTGTCCTTGCCGGCGATGCTGACGCGGACGACGGCTTCGCAATAGGCGGAGCCCTTGGCGCCGCGCGCGGTGACGTGATAGGAAGCGACCTCGAACGGAGCAGCCTTGCTCTTGCCGATGTGGCGACGG
>RGES01000369.1 GCA_009917805.1 Verrucomicrobiota bacterium | reverse complement strand
CGACCGCACCGGCACGGGCACGATCGGCATCTTCGGGGCGCAGCTCCGCTTCGACCTCGCCGAAGGCTTCCCGCTGCTCACGACCAAGAAGGTCCACGTGAAGTCCATCACGCACGAGCTCCTTTGGTTCCTGTCGGGCAGCACGCAGAACGCCTGGCTCACCGAGCGCGGCGTCAGCATCTGGAACGAGTGGGCCACCGCCGAGCAGTGCGCCAAGTTCGGCCGCCCGGAAGGCGACCTCGGCCCGGTCTACGGCCACCAGTGGCGTAATTTCGGGGCGACGAAAAAGCCTGATGGCACGTATGCGCACGACGGCATCGACCAGGTCCGCCGCATCGTCGAGGAGATCAAGCGCAACCCCTCCAGCCGCCGCCTCATCGTCACCGGCTGGAATCCGCTCGAAGCCGACAAGGTGGCCCTGCCCCCTTGCCACACGCTCTTCCAGTTCTACGTCTCGACCGACGGACGCCTCAGCTGCCAGCTGTATCAGCGCAGCGCGGACCTCTTCCTCGGCGTGCCGTTCAACATCGCCAGCTACGCGATGCTCACGCACATGATCGCGCAGGTCACGGGCCTGAAACCGGGCCATTTCGTGCACACCTTCGGCGACGCGCACATCTATTCCAACCATGTGGAGCAGGTCGAACTGCAGCTCTCGCGCGAGACGCGCGCCCTGCCCCGCCTGGTGCTGAACCCCGACGTGAAGGACCTCTTCGCGTTCAAGTTCGAGGATATCGCGATCGAAGGCTACGACCCGCATCCGGCGATCAAGGCGCCCGTCGCCATCTGACCTCGTGGACCTCGGTCGCCCGCTCATCGCCATCGCGGCCGTCGCGCGCAACCGCGGCATCGGCCTGAACAACAAGCTCCCGTGGCGCATCCCGGAGGACTTCGCGTTCTTCAAGGCGACCACGATGGGCCAGGTGCTGCTCATGGGACGCAAGACGTACGAGTCCATCGGCCGTCCGCTGCCCGGTCGCACCACCGTCGTGCTCAGCCGCTCGGGCTTCAGCGCCCCCGGCGTGATCGTCGCCAAGGACTGGCAGGAGGCCGCAAAGGTCGAGCCGACCAAGACCCTCTTCCTCGCCGGCGGCGCCGCGCTTTACGCCGAAGCCCTGCCTTGGTGTTCGGAACTGATCCTCACCCATGTGGACATGGAGCCCGAGGCGGACGCCTTTTTCCCCGATTGGACCGGTCGGTTCGACGCCGGGGAGGTCATCGCTCAGCACCCCACCTGCGTGATGCGCCGACACCGGCCGCTCTGAGGTATTGAGCGTTTTCGGTCATAATAAGGCAGTCTAGGGGTGGAGGGGGCTAATGACCCCCATAAAGTGGCAAAAAAGGGCATTTAGGGGCGTTTTCTCCTTTCCAATACCTCCCCCCGCCCTACCGTCCGACCCATGCCGGACGGCCTGTTTATTTTCTTCGCAGCACTGACCCTCGGGGCTGCCCTTCTCTTGGTCCTCAGCCGCAACGCGGTGACCTCCGCCATGGGGATGATCCTGGCCCTGGTCGGGGTGGCCGCCGACTTCTTCCTCCTGGACGCCTACTTCCTCGGCGTGCTGCAGGTCCTCGTCTACGCGGGCGCCGTCATGGTGCTCTTCCTGTTCATCATCATGCTCCTGGATACCGAGGACCCGCAGGGCGCGTATCCGTGGAAGACCGCCGCGCTCGGCCTCGCC
>RGES01000368.1 GCA_009917805.1 Verrucomicrobiota bacterium | reverse complement strand
TCGGCCGTCACCTGGCGGGTCTCCAGCTTGCCGGCGGCATCCGGCCACTTCTCGGTCCATGATTCCTTGCGGACCAGTGGCTCCCATGTGCTCAAGGGCATGGTATCTGCCAGAAGCGCAGCCAGCGGCGCCAGCAGGAGGCAATTGAGGAGCATGGAGGCGCGGTTCAAGGGTTCATCTCCACCACAAGGATTCCCCAGGGCTTGAGAGGAGGCAACGAAACGAGCGTCGAAGAGCCTTCGGTGGTCGTGGGGAGGATGGTCTGGCGAATGAGACTGCGGTAATTCTTGTCCTTCTCGGCCTGGGCATGCAGCGAGGCATCATACGCGAGAGGTTCGCGCAGGGTGACCTTGAGCTTCTGCTGACCGAAGAAGCGTGCGGTGGGCAGGCGGAGCGTCGAGGCCGCCCCTTTCTCTTTTTCGACGAGGTGGATGGCGACCGGTGCCTTTGTGTCGCCGGGTTTGGCGCGGACGAAGACGCTCAGTTTGCCGCTGCCGCCCTCGATGCGGATCGGCGTGTCGGTGCCGTAGCGGGCGTCATGCAGATCATAGCCACCGACGGCCGCTTCTTCGTAGCCGTCCAGCATGTCGGCATTGGCGCGGACGAAGCCCGTGAGATCGGCTAACTTCTCTGGCGCGATGAAGATGCGGGGAAGTTTGTTTACTGGGACGATCGGCACCCTCGTGACCCGGTCAAGCACGACGTTCTGGAACTGGTCCCAGGGGACGATATACAGATTGCCCGTGGCGTAGCTCGTCGCCCAGATCCAGCGGTAGTCCTCGGCCGGCCGGTCTTCCTGTCCGGTGAGGATGAAGAGCTTCTTCTCCTTGCGGGCCGAGCGGCCGATCTCGCGTACGCGGCTCGGGCTGATGATTTCCTTGGTCCCGTCCATGGAGCGGAAGCGCACCTCGGTCATGCGATAGTCGAAGGCCTGCATGAAGGGTGGGTCGGTGTGGCAGTTCGTGCTGAAGATCAGTTTACGTCCCGCGTGCTTTTCGATTTCGGTGCGTGCCCACTGGTGGAACTCCAGCAGGTCGGCGTCGGGGATGGCATCCCGCCGGCCTTTCTTACCCCAATCAAAGAAGCCTTCGTCCGGGTCGTCGCGTTGGAAGCTGGTGACCCCCATGTCCACCATTCGCTTCGCTCTTTCGAGGTAGGCTCGTCGGTATGCGGGGTTGTAGTTGTCGCCGCGGAAGGGCGGTTGGTCGCTTTGCCCAATCGTGCCGATGGGTTTGCCTTCGCGGTCACGCAGGGCGAGGGCCGGGTCGGTCAACGTCATGCAAAGACTGCCTTGGAATTTCCAGCCCTTGGCTCGAACCTTTTCGATGAAGGATTTGTCTTCGATGTAGGACCAGACGCCGCGGGTGATGTGGAATTCGCTTCCGGCAGAGAGCATCCGCTCCGCGGTGACCCCTTTCTGGTCGAGCCTGAAAAACCGCATGCAGACCTCGCTGAGCTTGGGCATCTCCGGCGAGAATCCGGAGGGCTGGGCGACCTGGCTGAACGTGGCGTCGGGTGAGATGGCCTGAGGTGCAGGTTCAGCTGCGTGCAGCGCACCCTGCGGCGCGAGCAGGAGGGCGGCAATGAGGAGGGCGGGCTTCATCGGGGTGCTTTCTGCTATGACCTTTTATGCCAAGATTTCCCTGATCACGTGCCCGTGCACGTCCGTGAGGCGGCGGTTGGCGCCGTTATGGCGGAAGGTCAGCTTC
>RGES01000367.1 GCA_009917805.1 Verrucomicrobiota bacterium | reverse complement strand
AGGATCATGCCGCCGACGTAGATGAGCGAGACGCCGAGGAGCAGGCCGAAGAGCGAGACGAGCAGGCCGACGGCCCACGGAAAGCGGTCGGTGAACGCATACCCGAGCAGCCAGCCCGCGAAGAGGTTGCTCCAGACCGTCGGCAGGTTCGAGCCACGGGTGAGGACCAGCCAGGCGCGGACTTTCGCGAAGAAGCGGGCGAACATGTCAGAGGGGCTTCACGCCGCGCTGCGCGAGCTCGGCGAGCGTCCAGCGATACTCCTCGGCGATCATGTCGGCGACGTCGGCCGCGCGGACTTCGGGCGGCAGGACTTCCCAGGTGTACGTCTCGATCTCGAGCTCGCGGCAGGCGCCCGGCGCCCGGGCGATGACGTCGAGCGCGGCCTTGAGGTGGTCGTTCGTCGTGGAGAGCTCGTCGGAGAGACGGTCGGCGTTCACGGGCACGTGGAAGTGCACGCGGAGTTCCTCGAGCGCGCGGAGCTGATCGATCGCGGCCATGGCGAGCGGGATGTCCTTGAAGCGCACGAGGGAGCCATCCTTCGCGCGGCCCATGGTCTGATGGAGGTACGTCGGCTCGTGCATCTTCGCGAGGCGCGCGAGGGCGACCTCGGTGGGCTTGAGCTTGAGCGCGGAGCTGAGGTGGAACTTCAGCACCGGGGCGCCGCCGGCGTTGAGTCGGGCGATGGCCTCGTGGGCCTCCTCGTACTGCAGCGCGAAATGGCAGGTGTCGTAGGCGATGCCGAGGTGCGCGTCGACGAGGCCCTTCGCGGGCTCTTCGGCGCGCAGCTGCTCGAACAGGCGCAACGCTTCGGGCGTGTTCTCGGCATGGCCGATCGGCTCGGGCTCGAGCGCGAGGCGCAGATGCGTGCCGGTGCGGTCGCGCAGGCGCGCGAGGTGTTCGGCGCACGCGAGCAGGTTGCGACGCATGACCTTGAGCTCGTCGGCGTTGCGGCCGAAGCCCTTGAACGAACCCGGCAGCGTGCTGACCGTGCCGACCTTGTCCGGCGGGCCGAACGCGGCGAGGAGATCGAAGAGTCGGTTGGTGTATTCGAGGCGCGGGGCCTCGCACCAGTCCGGCGCGAAGACGTTGTCCTTCACCGCCTGGCCGTGGAACGGGCCGAACGGGAAGCCGTTGATGCCGGCGACGACGCAGTCCTCCTTGTCCAGCCAGGCGCGGAAGGCCGCGAGCGTGGCGGGCACGGCGAGCTCCTTCGCGGCGAGGTCTCCGAGGCGGAGGCCGAGGACGTAGGTCTTGCCCGGCGAGACGCGGTCGCGCACGCGGAGCGCGTGGTCGCGCAGGCCGGCGAACGTCTCGGCCCACCCTTCGCCGCGGTGGACGTTGGTGCAGTAGGCGAGGGAAAGTCCGGACGTGAGCTTCACGCGGGTCAGGCCAGGGCGGCGGGGTCCTTGAAACGCGGGGACTGCGAAAGGAACTTCACCGGGTTGCCGTAGACGAGGCGGTCGATGGCGGCGGCGGAGTGGCCGCGGCGACGCATCTCCTGCGCGGCCTTCGGCACGGACAGCGGATCGCTGTGGCCCCAATCGCACGCGCTGTTGAGCCAGACGCGCTGGGCGGAGACGGATTCGATCATATCGACCGCGCGCACGGGCGTGGACTTCGATTCGGGGTAGAGCGTGATGCCGGCCCAGAAGCCCTGGTCGAGGACTTCGTGGATCGTGTGCTCCTCGACGTGGTCGATGATCACGCGC
>RGES01000366.1 GCA_009917805.1 Verrucomicrobiota bacterium | reverse complement strand
TCGAAGCGGTGTCCGCCTAGGTTTCGGATGCGAGGGCTGGACAAGCCCGCCTCGGTTCGGATTGTGCAAGCAACGATGTCTTCGCTCCGTATCGCCGACCGTACCTTCGCCTCGCGCCTCCTCACGGGCACGGGCAAGTACGCTTCCGCCGCGCAGCTCCGCGCGGTCCTCGACGCCTGCGGCGCCGAGGTGGTGACGATGGCGATCAAGCGCGTGCGCTTCGGCGCGCAGGACGACGGCATCCTTTCCGCCCTCGACCCGAAGAAGCACCTCATCCTGCCGAACACGTCCGGCGTGCGCACCGCCAAGGAGGCGATCTTCGCCGCCGAGCTCGCCCGCGAAGCCCTCGGCACTTCCTGGCTGAAGCTCGAGATCCATCCGGACCCGAAGTACCTCATGCCCGATCCGGTCGAGACCCTCGAGGCCTGTCGCGAACTGGTGAAGAAAGGCTTCACGGTCCTGCCTTACATCCACGCCGATCCCGTCCTCGCGAAGCGTCTCGAGGAAGTCGGCGCCGCCGCCGTGATGCCGCTCGGCGCGCCGATCGGGTCCAACCGCGGCCTGCTCTCGCGCGACTTCCTCCGCATCATCATCGAACAGGCCCGCGTGCCGGTCATCGTCGACGCCGGCCTGGGCGCGCCTTCGCATGCCGCCGAAGCCCTCGAGATGGGCGCCGACGCGGTCCTGGTGAACACCGCGATCGCTTCTGCGGGCGACCCCGTCGCGATGGCCCGCGCCTTCCGTCTCGCGGTCGAAGCCGGTCGCGCCGCCCGCGAAGCGGGCCTGGGCGTCGGTTCCGACAAGGCCGAACCGACCTCGCCCCTCACGGGCTTCCTCGACTGACCGATGGCCGCGAAGCCCGGCAGGATGCGCGCGGACGAATTGCTGCTGAAGCTTTCGCTCGCCCCGTCCCGCTCGGTCGCCCAAGCCCTCATCCTCGCCGGCAAGGTTCGCTCGGGCCCTGATGCCGTCGTCAACAAGCCGTCGCAGTCCTTTCCGGAAGACGCCGTGCTCACCGTCGACCAGCCCCCGCGCTTCGTCTCGCGCGGCGGCGAGAAACTCGAGGGCGCGCTCGATCATTTCAAGATCCCCGTCGAAGGCCTGCACGGACTCGATGTCGGAGCCTCGACCGGCGGCTTCACCGACTGCCTCCTGCAACGCGGCGTCGTCAGCATGACGTGCGTCGACGTCGGGACGGCCCAGCTGCATTCGAAGCTTCGGAACGATCCGCGCATCAAGAACCTCGAGAAGTTCAACGCGCGCGAGATCAACAACGTCGAGCTGCCGCACCTGACCTACGGCATCGTGGTCATGGATCTTTCGTTCATTTCGCTCGGGCTCATCCTGCCGATCGCCTGGCAACGGGTAGGGAAGGGCGGCCATCTCGTGGCGCTCATCAAGCCGCAGTTCGAGGCGACCAAGGCCGAGGCCGACAAGGGCAGGGGCATCATCAAGGACCCGGTCATCCACGCCCGCGTGGTGGACGGCCTGACCGCCGCCGCCCAGGGTCTTCCCGGCGCCCAGGTCCTCGGGGTCATCCTGTCGCCCATCGAGGGCGGAGACGGCAACAAGGAGTTCCTGATCGCCGTCAAAAGGGGCTGAAAGGGCTAGGGCCAGGGTTGGGGTCAGGGCTCGGTATGCATAATGGGGAGATTTAGGCCTATTTCGCGTTATTTCTACCCCTACCCCCATCCCTATCCCTACCCCTGG
>RGES01000365.1 GCA_009917805.1 Verrucomicrobiota bacterium | reverse complement strand
CTCGCCGATCGCGATGTTGCGGTACTCGACCTTCATCTTCACGCCGCCGTGCACCTGGAGGCCGATCTGGGCGGCCTGCGGGTAGCCGGCGTCGACGTAGTTAGAGACCTGCTCGCCGTTGATCCAGACGGTGTAGGTGTCGCCCTTGGCCTGGAAGCGGATCTTGTTCCACTCGTTGTTCTTCCAGACGGTGGCGACCTTCGGAGCCCAGCCGGCCTCAGGATAGCCGACCTTGACCGGCTTGCTGTCCGGGATGGTGCAGTAGAAAGCGCCGGTCATGTCCTTCTTCAAGGAACGGGAGACGCCGATCTGCATCTGGATGTCCTTCTTGCCGGCGGCGTCCTTGCGGACCATGATGCCGCTGTCGATCTCGCCGCTGAAACGGCATTCGCACTCGATGACGACGTCCTTGTAGGACTTCTCGGTGTAAAGCATGTTGCCCTTCTTGTAGTCCTTGAAGGCCTCCTTGTTCTCGCCGGTCAGCACGCCGTCGGCGGCGGTCCAGAAGGCGTCCGCGCCGGAGGTCTTCCAGCCGGTGAGGTCCTTGCCGTTGAAGGCGGACTCAAGTTTGAGGTCGGCGGCGGAAGCCGAGACGACGAGGGCGGCAAGCGCCGCAAGGAGACGGAGGGATTTCATGTTAGGGGTAGGGGTAGGGATAGGGGTAGGGAGTGGAGACACAATCCCAGAGCGAAGCCGAAAACCGGATGCCGGTTTCCGAAATCCATTTGCCACCTCCTGAACCACCCCCTACCCCTTCCCCTGTCCCTACCCCTCATCAATCCCATGCCCACCCTCCGCGTCCTCGCCCTCCTCGCCGTGTGTTCCCTCGCCCAAGCCGCCGAAGTGAAATATGACTTCGTTCCCAACTTCCTCGGCACGCCTCCCGGCAAGGCCCAGATCGGCAACGGCCACGGCGAGATCGCCGTCGACTCCGCCGGCCTCATCTACGTCAGCGTCCAGGAGAAGGACGCCGGCCTCCAGGTCTACGGCAAGGACGGCAAGTTCATCAAGGCCCTGCCCCTCCCGATGTCCCTCCACGGCTTCGTCATCCGCAAGACCCCGGAGGGCGAATTCATCTTCGCCGCCGTGCTCGGCGAGCAGCGCTTCATCAAGGCCAAGCTCGATGGCACGATCGTCATGGAGATCAAGCCCGACGCCTTCCCGGCCGACAAGGGCAAGGCCAAGGACAAGAAGGGCAAGGAAGTGAACGCCCTCAAGCTCACCAAGAACGTCGGCTCGCCGGCGAGCTTGGAGAGCGTCGTCGTCTCCTTGAGGGCCGAGACGAGGAACATCCCTTCGGCGGCCTTGGCGAGCTGCGCGCGGTCCTGGATGTTGAAGTTCGCCTCCGTGTCGACCGTCACGCGCAGGACGCAGGTGCCGTCCGTGCGGAGGGTGAGCTTCGCCAGCAGGAATTCGCCGTTATGGGCGCAGACGAACAAGGGGAGCGCGAGGGCTCCCCAGGTCACGACCAGCTGGCGCAGCGCGCGGATCACTTACGGTTCCAGCGCAGCACGCGACCGAAGGTGTTCCACTCGGTCTCGAGGATGTTGCCGTCGTTGTCGAAGGTGATGCCGTGGGGCGAGGTCACGACGCCTTCGCGCCAGTCGGCCGGCTTCACGCCCGGGGTGTTGGTCTCCTTCTTGGTGCCGTTGGCGCCGGTGTTGTCGTTGACGCCGAGGGCGGCGAGCTGCTTGCCGTCCTTGCTCCAGA
>RGES01000364.1 GCA_009917805.1 Verrucomicrobiota bacterium | reverse complement strand
CGGCAACATGACCGCGGAGGCGATGAGATAACGCATGGCCCCCAGCTGACCCGAGCCGACTTCGGGCAGGACCGCGCGGACGTTTACCCAGGACATGCCCCAAGCGACGACGTTGAAGAACATCGCGAAGGTCGCCCAACGCCTGGCCGAGGAAACTTCGTTCACGAACGACAGCCGATCAGCTCGATCAACTTGTAGGCGCAGGCCTGGGCGAACTCCTTGTCGTTGATCGCCAGGTCGAATTCCTGCACCGGCACCTTCGCGTTCGCCTTCAACGCGTCGAAGAGGGCATCGTCGGCCGCGGCGTCATGGAAAGGCTGGCCGGCCGCGCTGATGACCGAGATCGCCTTCTTCGGAATCATGATGGCCGTGCCAGCCTACCATATCGAGGCAGCCCGGTGCGACGACCGCCGGGATGTTCGCCTTGGCGGCCGCATCCATGCGCTCGGGGCCGGCGTTAAGGTTGCCGCCCACGAGCTCATCGGCCCATTCGGTCGTGGTGATGTCGAGCACGCCGGCGACGATGCCGCTCTCGATGACCGATTCCATGATGCGGCCGCCCGTGCCCGTGGCCGCGAAGACCAGGACTTCATAGCCTGCCGCCTCGAGCACCTTCTTGGCTTCGGTGACGCAGGTGGTCGTGTTGCCGAACTGGCTGGCGACGATGAGAGGCTTGGATGCGCCGACCGCGGGTTCGACCGAGACCATGCCGCAGATCGCGCCGGCCGCACGGGTGAAGATGACGCGGGAAAGACGGTTCAGCCCGGCGACGTCGGCGATGCTGGGCATCATCGTGATGTCCTTGGTGCCGAGATAAGGGGCGACATTGCCGGCGGCCAGGGTGGAGACCATCAGCTTAGGGAAGCCGAGGGGCAGGGCGCGCATGGCGGCCGTGCCGATGGCGGTGCCGCCGCCTCCGCCGAGGGAGATGATGCCATGGATGCGGCCTTCGGAAGCCAGCTTCGCGACGAAGGCAGGGGCGGCCTTGGTCATGGCCACGACGCATTCGCCGCGATCCTTCTTGGCCATCAGGGCGGCGAGGTCGATGCCCGCGGCCGCAGCGACTTGTTCGCGGGTGAAGTCAGGCTGCACCGTGGCCGGGCCGCCCGTCCCGACGTCGATCAACAGCGGCTTGTGGCCGTGCTTGGCGATGAGCGTGGCCAGGAAGGCATGTTCTTCGCCCTTGGAATCAAGCGTGCCGAGGACCGCGATCGTGGCCATGCGCGTGTCAGAAGAACTTACGCTTCACCGGGATCTGCTTGAAGCGTTGGGTGAGCTCGGTGAGGGACTGCTCGACCGCCATGCGTTCGAGGCTCGAGGCGCCGACGAAGCCGTCGGTGTCGGTGTGCTCGTTGATGAAGGCGGCGTCTTCGGGCGTGTTGATCGGGCCGCCGTGGCTGAGGAAGATCAGGTCCTTGCGGACGGACTTCGCGGCGTCGATGATGCCTTGGGTGATCTTGGCGGCCTCGGGCAGGCTCATCGTGGCGTTGGTCACGCCGATGGAGCCGCCGACCGTGGTTCCCACGTGGGCGATGATGACGTCCGCGCCGGCCTCGGCCATGGCCTTGGCTTCTTCGGGCGAACCGACGTAGACGATGGTGAACATCTCCATCTTACGGGCGAGGGCGACGGTCTCGAATTCCTTCTTCACGCTCATGCCGGTCTCCTCGAGGATCTGGCGGAACTTGCCGTCGATGATCGTATGGGTCG
>RGES01000363.1 GCA_009917805.1 Verrucomicrobiota bacterium | reverse complement strand
CCGACCTCGACGTCCGCGCCCGCTTCGAAACCTACATCAAGGATACCTGGCGCATCCAGAAGGCCCTCGGCGTCCTCGCCGGCTCCGGCCACGCGACCGCCAGCCAGATCAAGCGCATCCTCGACCGCGAACGCACCAAGTGGACCGTCGACGTCGCCACGTTCGCCGCCGCCGGCTTCAAGCCCGAGGTCAAGGTCGACGAAGCCAAGGTGAAGGAAGCCTTCGCCGCCAACATCGAGAACTACCGCCTACCCCCGCAGGTCGCCGTCACGGCCGTCACCATCGCCCCTTCCGCCGCCGACACCGCTCCGGTCTCCGACGACGAGATCATCAACATGGGCTATAATCAGGCCGAAAAGTTCAAGTTCGAGACCGGCAAGGTCAAGGAACAGGCCCTCGCCAAGCGTGCCGAGCTCGAGAAGCTCGTCCGTGCCGACCGCGCGATCACCAACCTCGCCGGCCAGATCTCCGACGAACTCGCCGAGAAGTTCGCCATCGATACCGCGAAGGCCGACAGCAAGGAACTCGCCGCGTGGATCAAGGCCAAGAACGCCAAGGTGACCGTCATCCCGTCCTTCGAGATGTCGCCGGCGACCTCACCGAAAAGGAATGGCGCACCGAAGTCTACCGCTCCGAAGAAGGCGCCACGTTCATCCTCCTGAACAAGCGCACCGCCGACCGCCTCCCGTCCTTCGACGAAGCGAAGGCCAAGGCCGTCGAGAACTGGAAGAAGTCCCAGTATAACCGCCTGCTTGCAGAGGAAGTCGCCAAGGTCGGCAAGGCCCTCCTGGCCGATATCGCCGCCGGCAAGACCTTCACCGACAGCGCCAAGGCCCAGAAGCTCGCGCTCACCTCGCCCGCCCCCTTCACGGTCTACTCCGTTCCGGAAGCGCTCAACGGCGTCAACGAGAACACCGGCCTCCTGATCGAAGCCGCCGGCGTCGGCAAGCTGACCTCCGCCATCCGCGTCGGTAGCGGCGACTACGTCTTCATCCGCCCGGCCAAGAAGGATCTGCCTGAAGACAAGACCAGCGCCGAAGAAGGCCGCCTGTTCGTCCAGCGCGTCTCCCAGCGTAACGCCTACTTCACCGGCATCGGCCTCGTCCAGGACGTCGTCCCGGCCCCTGCCCAAGCCAAGTAAGGCCTCCCCGCGAGGCCGACCGAAGGACAGGCTCACCCCTGTCCTTTTTTGTGCCCTCGATAGGCAGGGCACGCCCCTCCCTTCTTGCCCTGCCCCCCGGACCCCCTTACGCCTTCCCCTTCAGGCCCTCCCGCCTCAGGTCCTCCGGCCCTCAAGCCCTCCATTCTCCCCCTTCGCCATGTCCCAGGTCCGCGTCCGCTTCGCTCCCAGCCCCACCGGCTTCTTCCACATCGGAAGCGCCCGTACGGCCCTGTTCAACTGGCTCTACGCCCGCCACACGGGCGGCAAGTTCATCCTCCGCATCGAGGACACGGACAAGGAACGCAATTCCGACGCCTTCCTGAAGGTGATCTTCGACTCGATGCGCTGGCTCGGCATGGATTGGGACGAAGGCCCCGAGGTCGGCGGCGACTACGGCCCCTACTTCCAGTCGCAGCGCACCGAACTCTACAAGGCCAAGCTCCAGGAACTCGCCGCCAAGGGCCGCGCCTACGAGAAGGACGGCGCCTGGTGGCTCCGCCTCGAAGGCGCCCGCTCCGCCGCCTACGACGAACACCTGAAGAAGGATTA
>RGES01000362.1 GCA_009917805.1 Verrucomicrobiota bacterium | reverse complement strand
CGCATCCTCGGGCGCCGACGCGTAGCGGGCGCGGTGCGCCGTCAGCGCTTCCTGGGTGGCCGAGGCTTCGTCGGTCCTCGGACGGCGGCCGACGGCCGTGCGCCAGGCGAAGGCGAGTCGGGCGGCGTCATCGGAGCCACCTTCCTTGAGGATACGCTGCGCGAAGGCGCGGGCGGCCTCGACGTGCTGGACGTCGTTCATCAGCGCCAGAGCCTGCAGCGGGGTGTTGCTGCGTTCGCGACGGACGCAGCTGGCCTCGCGGGCCGGCGCGTCGAACGTGCTCATCGAGGGCGGCGGCGCGGTGCGTTTCCAGAAGGTGTAGAGCGAACGGCGGTAGAGCGCCTCGCCGCTGTCGCGGACATATCGCGCGGTGTTGCTGCCGGTGAAGCCGACGGGTTCCCAGACGTTGTCCGGCTGGTAGGGCTTCACGCCCTTGCCGCCCATGCGCGGATTGAGGAGTCCGGAGACGAAGAGCGCCTGGTCGCGGATGACCTCGGCGTCGAGCCGCGCGCGCGGGCCGCGGGCGAGGAAGCGGTTCTCGGGGTCCTTGGCGAGCAGCTCGGCCGAGGCGGCGGCGGAGCGACGGTAGGCGGCGCTCGTCACGATGCTACGGACGAGGCGCTTCATGTCCCAGCCCCGCTCCCGGAAGTCCACCGCGAGCCAGTCGAGCAGCTCCGGGTGGCTCGGCGGTTCGCTCTGCGAGCCGAAGTCGCCGCTGGTCTTCACCAAGCCGAGGCCGAAGAACTGCTGCCAGAAGCGGTTGACCGTCACGCGGGCGGTCAGCGGGTTGGCCGGCGAAAGCAGCCATTCCGCGAGATCGCGACGGTCGTAGGCCTCCTTCTTGGGCAGCGGGTGGAAGGCCGCGGGCACTCCGCGGGACACCGCGTCGCCGGGTTTGTCATATTGTCCTCGGATCATCACGTGCGCCTGTCGCGGCTGCGGGAGGTCGGCCATGACCAGCGTCGCGGGGATCAGGTCGTTGAGGGCCTTCTTGCGGGACTCCTCGGCGAGCTTCGCGGCGCGGAGGCCGTCGAGCTTCTCCTTGCCGCCCTGGAACTCGTTCTCGAGCCACCAGTCGAGCAGGCGCTTGCGCTCGGCGTCGGTCCACTGCGCGGCCTTCTTGCCCCGGACCAAATTCTGCAGGTCTCCCGGCAGTTCGGCCACGCGGGAACCCTGTTTCTTTTCGGACCAGAACTTGAAGGACCACTGGACGTCCTTGGCCTCCTCGATGCGATGGCTGATCGCGAGGCGATCCCAATAGACGGTGCCGTCGAACTGCGTGAAGGCGAAGCCGTCGATCTTCATGCCGGGTTTCAGGCCGAGCTTCGCGATGTCGACCTTGAGCTGGGTCCACTTGCCGGCCTCAGGCAGTTTGCCCGCGTTGACCTTCTCCGGCGTGCGGACGCGTCCGAAGGGGATCGCGCCTTCTTCGCCCCAGTAGGCGCGGTGATTCCATCCGCCGACGTGGAACTGGACCATGATCGACTTGGGCAGGTCGTTGGGCTCGAGGTACACCCAGACGGAGATCACGCCGTTGGGCGGAATGTCGAAGGAGGCCCCGTTCTCGAAGAAATCCTGGGCGACGCCCTTGGCCGTACGCTTGAGGGCGCGCTTGCCGCTGTGCACGGGACCTTGGCCCGCTTCGACGAAGGTGGTGGCGCCGCCGGTACCGTTGACCTTGGCCTTCTCCGGGAAGGCGTCCTCGAACCAGACCGTCTCGCCGGTGCG
>RGES01000361.1 GCA_009917805.1 Verrucomicrobiota bacterium | reverse complement strand
GCCGGGCAGGGCTTCGAGCTTGGACTTGGCATCCGCGGCGATGACGGGTCCCATGCCGCAGCCTTGCGCGGTCAGCGTCATCTTGGCGGCGACCTTCTGTCCGCCTCGCTCGCCTGGCGAGAGTTCGAGGTGATAGATCAGGCCGAGGTCCACGATGTTCACCGGGATTTCCGGATCGAAGCAGCCCTTGAGCGCTTCCCAGAGGGCTTCTTGGTTCACCGGGCCGTTGATGACGGCCTCGTCCTTCTTGCCGTACGCGGTGACGGCGTCAGGACCAAGGGCTTCGATGTCGGCGGGGGCGATGCGGAATAGGCCCATCGGCGTGCGGACGGTGACCGAGCCGCCCAGCGCCTGGGTGACCGTGACTTCCGTGCCGGCTTCGAGCACCACGATGTCCCCGGCGGGGATCAAGGTCGCGGCGCTGTCGCGGAGGAGCTTATGGACGGAGGACATGCAGAGAAAACAGGCGGTTAATCCTCGGGACGCAAGCGTGGGGTGCGGGCCGGATGTGCTTTTGACGGTGGTCGGGTTGCAGGAGACGATGACGTGCAGGATTGTGGCCGGCCGGCCGAGGGCTAACGTCTCCGCAACCCCTTCAAACCATGCGTAGCTTACTGGCTCTGTTCCTCGCCTTGTCCCTTCATGCCGCCCCGGTGCCGATCTTCGACGGCAAGACGCTGGCCGGCTGGGAGGGCGACGCCGCCTGGTGGCGCGTCGAGGACGGCGAGATCCGCGGCGGTTCCTTCAAGACGAAGGTGCCGAAGAACTTTTTCCTCGCGACGGAGAAGTCCTACCAGAACTTCGACCTGCGTATCAAACTGCGCCTGACCGGCACGGGTTTCGTCAACAGCGGCGTGCAGATGCGCAGCGTGCGCGTACCGAACAGTTCCGAGATGAGCGGCTACCAGGTCGACTACGGCAAGGGCTGGTACGGCAAGCTCTACGACGAGAGCCGTCGCAACAAGGTCATCGCCGACTCGAAGGATCCGGCCGCGGCGCTCGCCGCCGTGAAGGAAGGCGAGTGGAACGAGTACCGTATCCTCGCCGAGGGCAATCGCATCCGGAGCTGGATCAACGGCATCCCGGCGCTCGATTATCTCGAGACCGAGCCGAATATCGCCGCCGACGGCAAGATCGGCATCCAGATCCATTCCGGCGGCATGGCCGAGGTGCAGGCGAAGGACATCACGATCGAGGAGCTGCCCGCCACGCCCGGCGCGCTGACTTGGGACAAGGTTAAGCCGGCGGAGAAGAAGGCCGAGCCGACCAAGGCCGCTCCCGCCAAGCGCGACACGAGCTACAATGACGTCCAGGGCGTCCGCCGGTCCGCCGAAGAGCAGCAGAAGCTCTTCAAGCTGCCCGCGGGTTTCGAGATCGAGCTCTTCGCCAAGGAGTCCGCCGACTTCGGCAAGTTCATCATGCTGATCTTCGACCAGCAGGGCAGGGCTTGGTCCAGCACCGCGCTCGAATACCCGGTCGATGCCAACGAGAACCCGGCGGCGGCCGAGGCGCTCTATAAGTCCAAGGCCCGCGACAAGGTGATCGTCTTCGACAAGCCTTTCGAGGCCGGCGTACGCCAGCCGCGCGCCTTCGCCGAGGGCCTGGCGATTCCCGAAGGCGTCCTGCCTTACAAGGATGGCGCGATCGTCCAGCACGGCCATGACGTGGCCTTCCTCCGTGACACCGACGGCGACGGCAAGGCCGACCGGCGCGAGGTGTTGCTCACGGGCTTCGG
>RGES01000037.1 GCA_009917805.1 Verrucomicrobiota bacterium | reverse complement strand
GCTCGAACGTCACCTGCAGGGCTACAAGGGCACGGTCATCGCGATCACGCACGACCGCTACTTCCTCGACAACGTCGCGGGCTGGATCCTCGAGCTCGACCGCGGCCGCGGCATCCCCTGGAAGGGCAACTACTCGTCCTGGCTCCAGCAGAAGCAGCAGCGCCTCGAGATGGAGGAGAAGCAGTCCGCCGCCCGTTCCCGCTCGATGGAGCGCGAACGCGAGTGGGCCGCGGCATCGCCCAAGGCCCGCGTGGCCAAGAACAAGGCCCGTCTGCGCGCCTACGAACAGATGCTCACGCAGGACCAGAACCAGCAGGAGAAGGCCGCCGAGATCTGGATCCCGCCCGGCCCGCGCCTCGGCGGCGCGGTCATCGAGGCCCGCGGCCTCTCCAAGGGTTACGGGGACCGCATCCTGATGGACGACGTCAATTTCTCGCTGCCCGCCGGCGGCATCGTCGGCGTGGTCGGCCCCAACGGCGCCGGCAAGACGACGCTGTTCCGCATGATCACCGGACAGGAGAAGCCCGACAAGGGCACGCTCACGGTCGGCGAGTCGGTGAAGATCGCCTACGTCGACCAGTCCCGCGACTCGCTCCCGGCCGACGCGCCGCTTTGGTCCGCGATCTCCGACGGCCAGGAGATGGTCCACCTCGGCAAGATCATGGTGCCGGCCCGCGCCTACGCGGCTCGCTTCGGCTTCACCGGCGACGTCCAGCAGCGCAAGGTCGGCGTGATGTCCGGCGGCGAACGCAACCGCATCCACCTCGCGCGCCTGATCAAGTCCGGCGCCAACGTGCTCCTGCTCGACGAACCGACGAACGATCTCGACGTGAACACGATCCGCGCGCTCGAGGACGCGCTCGAGGGTTTCGCGGGCTGCGCGGTGATCGTGACGCACGATCGCTGGTTCCTCGACCGCGTGGCCACCCACATCCTCGCGTTCGAGGACGACAGCACGGTGGTCTGGCACGAAGGCAACTACGGCGATTATCTCGAAGATCGCCGCAAGCGCCTCGGTCTCGAGTCGGACACGCCCCGTCGCCCGAAGTACCGCCGCCTTACGCGCTGAGCCGCCGCGCGGCCTTCAGCCGCTGCTTCCATGCTCCGGCCGTCGCCGCGAGCGTGGTCAGCTGCAGGTCGCTCATGCGCCAGCCCCAGTTGCCCTGCGGGTTGCCGGGCGTGTTGAAGCGCGCTTCGGCGCCGAGCCCGAGCAGGTCCTGCACGGGGATGAACGCCGCGACGCCGGGCGAGGCCAGCGCGGCTTCGGCCAGCGTGACGTGCGGCGCGTCCATGGCGCCGAACGCCGCTTCGACGCGGGCGCGCTCCTCGGCGGAGGCCTGGGCGTACCAGCCGACGACGGTATCGTTGTCATGCGTGCCGGTGTAGACGACGCGATCCGGGGTGATGTTCGCAGGGAAGTGCGGATTGCCTTCGGGCGGTCCGCCGAAGCCGAACTGCAGCACCGACATGCCCGGCAGGCCGGAAGCCTGGCGGAGCACATCGACGCCGGGCGACAGCAGGCCGAGGTCTTCGGCGACGAGCGGCAGGCCGGCCAGCGCGCCGGTGAAGGCGAGTCCGGGTCCGTCGAACCACCGGCCTTCGCGGGCGTTGGGCGCGCCGGCGGGCACGCTCCAGAAATCATGGATGCCGCGGAAGTGGTCGATGCGGATCGCGTCGAAGAGCTCGAGGTCGTGATGCACGCGCGCCTTCCACCACGCGAAGCCGTCCGCGGCGTGACGGTCCCAGTCGTAGAGCGGATTGCCCCAGAGCTGGCCGTCGGCGGCGAAGTAATCCGGGGGCACGCCCGCCACGGCGAGCGGCCGGCCGGCGGCGTCGAGCTGGAAGAGCTCGGGGCGCGTCTTGGCGTCGCAGCCGTCGGCGGAGACGTAGATGGGTTCGTCGCCGAAGAAGCGGATGCCTTTCCCGTGCGCGTACTCGCGCAGGGCGCGCCACTGTTCGGCGAAGAGGAACTGCAGCACCTCGGCTTCGGCGACGAGGCCGGCCGGCGCTTCGTCGATCGTCCACCTGTCCGGCGCGGTGAAGCCGTTGGCCTCGCGCAACGCGGAGAAGCGGCACCAGGCCGCGAGCCAGCCGGACTGCTTCTCGCGGAAACGGTTGAACGCGGCGTTCTGTTTCAGGATCACGGCGCCTCGACGCGCGGCGAGCTGCAGGGCGGGTCGCAGCTGGTTCCAGAGGCGACCATAGTCGGTCCGTCCGTCGCTGCCGCGGCGCAGCGCGGCGATTTCCTCGGGCGTGAGCAGCCTGCGGGCGCCGAGGTCCGCGAGGTCGAGCAGGTACGGGTTGCCGGCGAACACGGAGAGCGCCTGGTAGGGCGAATCGCCGTAGCCGGTCGGGCCGAGCGGACAGACCTGCCACCAGGAGAATCCGGCCGCGGCGATGATATCGACGAACCTCCGGGCTTCGGCGCCGAGCGAGCCTACGGGACCGGTGCCGGGCAACGCGGTCGGGTGCAGCAGGACGCCGGCGCTACGGCGCGGGAAGGCGTGGCAGGTGAAAGGCTTGGCGTCGTTTCCCTCCGCCGTGGCGCCTGAGGAGGCGCTCATCTCAGCGGAGCTGGACTTTGACGTGATGCTTGGCGCGCAGGTCGTCGAGCCATGCCTTGATGGCGACCTTCAGGCCGATCTGGCGGACCTTGTTCTCGATTTCCGCCATCACTTCGGGGTCGTTCACGTCGGCGAAGCCCTTGGGGCGGAGCGCTTCCTGGCTCACGATCACGTAGATGGGCGCGGAGCCGACGTCGAACTTGAGGGGATCCGAGACGTCGCCGACCTTCATCGTCTTCAGCTTGGCCGTGACGGTCTCGTTGAGGTCGTCGAGGTTGCGCCAGCCGGCGTCGCCGCCTTTGCTCGCGAGGTCGTCCGTGCTGACGCGCATGGCGACGTCGGCGAAGGTGGGGGTTCCGGCGATCGGCTTGCCGACGACCTTGAAGCGCTCGAGCGTGGCGGCGATCTTCTCAGGGTGGCGGAGCGCCTCGGCGAGGGCGGCGGCGCGGGCGGCGGTCTCTTCGGGCTTCTCGGCGGCGCCTTGGGTGATGGTGATCTGGCGGAGCTTGACCTGTTCCTTGCGGACGAAGTCGGCCTTGTTCTTCTCGTAGTACTCCAGGATCTTGCCCGGATTGACGTCCCACGAGGCGCGGCGGATCTGGCCGACCATGTATTCGAAGATGATGCGGTCCTCGATGAACTTTCGGTGGGCGAGGGGCGTGGTGCCGGCCGCGCGCAGCGAGGCGACGAAGCGGTTGCGGTCGCCGTTGAAGTCGCGGCGGATGGTCTCCTCGATGTCGGCGTCGATGTAGGAGGAGGGCAGGCGTGCGGTGCTCGCTCGGAATTCGGCGATGACGAGCAGGCGCTCGGCGATGGAATTGAGGGTCTCGTCCGCCGCGGCGGCGACGGCCTTGTCGAATTCGGCGTCGCTCTTGGTGCCGGCGCGGATCTGGCCGATGATCGGGTCGATCTGGCGACGGATGTCGGAGGTGGTGATGCCCGTGCCGTCGGCGTCGGCGGCGATGCGGTCGACGTGCATCTCGGACCAGCGCTTGGCGGCGGCTTCCTCCAGCGTGGGCTGCTTGAGCTGGGCGGACGCGGCGGTCGCGGTCAGGACGAGCAGGCTGGAGAACAGGAAGGATTTCATCGGGCGGTGGGAGCGGGCAATCTTGAGAGGAAGCCTCGGATTTCCTTCAGTTTCCGCAGGGGGTCTCGCACGGTCAAGCGGGGAAACCGATTGCCCACGAGAATAGGCTCCGGCGCGCGGCCGGCGGCGGCCGACAGGCAGCGGATGACGGCGCCGTCGGTCGTCACCGAAACGACGCTTTTCTCCTCCGCCAGGCAGCGGATCTCCGCCAGGCTCAGCAGGGCGTCGGCTTCGGGCGGGAGCTTGCCGTAGCGGTCCTTCAGCGAGGTCCGGAGCTCCGCGACTTCCGCGGCGTCCAGCGCGAGCGCGATGCGGCGGAAGGCCTCGATGCGCAGGCGGGTCTCCGGGATCCAGTCGGAGGGCAGGGTGGCGGTCAGCAGCGGGACTTCGCCGTCGCTGCTGTTCGCCTGTTCGGTGCCGAGCGCGGCCTGGGTGTGGTCGATGAAGTCGAGCTGCACTTCGCAACGGTCGACGACCGCGCCCTTGTCGCCGCGGAGCTTGGCGACGCTGCGGCGCAGGAGCTGGCAGTAGAGGTCGAACCCGACGGTGGCGACGTGCCCGCTCTGCGCCGCGCCGAGGATGTTGCCGGCGCCGCGGAGCTCGAGGTCGCGCATGGCGATGCGGAAGCCGGCGCCGAGCTGGTTGTATTGCCGGATGGCGGACAGCCGCCGATGGGCCGTGCCGACCAGCGCGGCGTGGCGGTGCAGGAAGAGGTAGGCGTAGGCCTGCCGGTTGAAGCGGCCGACGCGCCCGCGTAGCTGGTAGAGCTGCGCGAGGCCGAAACGGTCCGCGCCCTCGATGATGAGGGTGTTGCAATTGGGGATATCGAGGCCGGTCTCGATGATGGTCGTGCACACGAGGATGTCGTATTCGCCGGCGACGAAGGCCGACATGACCTCCTCGAGCTGGCCGGCCGGCATCTGGCCATGGCCGACGATGACGCGCGCCTTGGGCAGCAGCGCGGCGAGGCGTTCGGCGACGGCCTGGATGGTCTCGACGCGGTTATGCAGGTAGAAGACCTGGCCGCCGCGGGCGAGCTCGGCCTTCACGGCGTCACGCACCAGCTTCTCGTCGTAGCTGCGCACGATGGTGCGGATCGGCAGGCGCTCGCGCGGCGGCGTCTCGATGACGCTGAGGTCGCGCGCGCCGACGAGCGCGAGGTAGAGCGTGCGCGGGATCGGCGTGGCGCTCATGGCCAGCACGTCGACTTCGGTGCGCAGCTGCTTGAGGCGTTCCTTGTGGCGGACGCCGAAACGGTGCTCTTCGTCGATGATGACGAGCCCGAGCCGGCCGAAACGGGTGCCGTCCGAGAGCAAGGCGTGCGTCCCGACGACGATGTCGACGGTGCCGGCCTCGGCGCGCGCCCGGACGTCGGCCTTCTGCTTGGCGGTGCGGTAGCCGCTGAGGAGTTCGACCGAGACGGGCCAGCGGGCGAGGCGTTCCTTGAAGCTTTCGAAATGCTGCTGGGCGAGGACGGTCGTCGGCGCGAGGATCGCGACCTGGCGGCCGCCGAGCACGCACTTGAACGCCGCGCGCAGGGCGACCTCGGTCTTGCCGAAGCCGACGTCGCCGCTGATGAGCCGATCCATGGGAGCGGGGCGTTCCATGTCGGCCTTCACGTCGATGATCGCGCGCGTCTGGTCCGGCGTCTCGCGGTGCGGGAAGGAGCGCTCGAACTCCCCCATCCAGGCGTTATCCGCGTCCTTGGGGTGCGCGATGCCGGGCTGCGTCGAGCGCGCGGCCTGCATGGCCAGCAGCTGCGCGGCGAGGTCGGCGGTCGCCTTCTCGGCGGCCTTGCGCGATTTCTCCCAGCCGCCTCCGCCGAGCTTGGACAGCTTCGGATGGGCGCGGCCGATGCCGATGTAGCGCGTGAGGAGATGCGACTCCCGGACGGGCAGGTGCAGCATCGACTTCTCGGCGAACTCCAGGCCGATGAAGTCTTCGGTGCGTCCGTTGTGCTCGTGGGCCTTGATGCCGCGGAAGAGGCAGACGCCTTGCGTCGCGTGCACGAGCGCGTCGCCGTCGGCGAGTTCGCCGAAGTCGAGCGCGCGTCCGACCGCGGCGCGGATCGCCGTCCGGCGGCGGGGCAGGACGGCCAGCGGGCGCTTGCGCCGGCCGAAGAGCTCGCGTTCCGTCAGGAGCAGCAGACCGTCCTTGAGCAGGCCGGGCAGTTTGCCCGGGGCGATGACGATGCCGGCGCCGAAGCGTCCGTGGAGCACGCGCGGCGCGAAGCCGCGGATCTTGGCGCCGGCGACGTCGGCGTTGAGGCGGTCGACAGAGCCGTCGGTGTCACCCGCGAGCAGGCAGGGTCGGCCGTCCTTGGCGAGGGAGGCCGCCGCTTTCAGGAGGGCGGGGCGTGTCTCGGCGCTGTCGGTGGCGGAGCCGATGAGCAGCGATTCGGCGGGTGTCGATTCGAGCGCTTGTGCCGCATGGCCGGCCGGGGCGTCATCGGTCTCTTCCAGCACGAGTTCGTCGACCTTGGCCGAAGCCAGCTCGGCGCAGAGGACGTCCTCGTGGCAGCGGTCGACGGAGACGATGAGCGCGTCGGGCGGCAGGTGACGGAAGAACGGCGCTTCGGGCGCGGAGCCGGAATCATCGCGCGGCGCGCAGATGACGAGGCCGTCGACTTCGCCTTCGCTGCGCTGCGTGGCGGGGTCGAACGGACGGAGCGATTCGACCGTGTCGCCGAAGAGGTCGATGCGCACGGGCATCTGCGCGTTCAGCGGATAGACGTCGAGGATGCCGCCGCGCAGGGCGTATTCGCCGGGCTGTTCGCAGAGCGCCTCATGGGCGTAGCCGAAGTCTTCGGCGAGACGCTTGGCGAAGTCGCGGAGCGCGAGTTTCTCGCCCTTGCGGACGACGATCTCGGCCTTGGCGGTGGCCTCGGGGGCGGGGGACCGGCGCGTGAGCGAGCCGGGCGTGCAGGCGATGAGCAACGGACGCTTCGCGTCGTGGCCGCCGTGACGCAGGAGCGAGAGCACGCCGAGCAAGTCGCAGTCGGCTTCGAACGCCGGCACGGCGGCGTCGGCTTCGGTCAGCGTACGGGCGACCGGCTGGGCCGCGTTGAGGAGCGTCAGCAACTGGCCGAGGTTGGAAGCCAGGAAGACGATCACGCCGCGTTCCGCGCCGGCCGAGCAGGCGCAGGCCGCCCAGGCGTGCGGGGGCACGCCGGTCAGGGCACGGCGTGGCTGAGCGGACATGACGCTATCGAGGCGGGAAGCCCCGAAGCGTCAAACCCAACCCCTTACTTCAGGACCTCTTCGGCGATTTCGTCCCAGAGCTCGTCGATCTGGGCGGGCTTCTTCACCGGTCGGCCGGCTTCGACGAACCAATAGCGGGCGTTGCCGAGGTCGCCTTCGATGAGGTGCAGGAGCGCATGGAGCCAGGAGCCCATCGGCGTCTCGATGTCCTGGGCGATGCCGTGCGCTTCGTCCCAGTTGCCTTTCTTGGTGTACCAGAGCGCCTTGGCTTCCGGCGAAAGGCCGGCCGGCGGCCTGGCGTCGGCCAAGGCGGAAGCCTTGAGTTGCGCGGGCGTCATGGCTCAGCGGCCGGGGTTCAGTCGGGCCAGCGCATCCGCTGATTCAGACGGAAGGTCCTTGATCAGTTTGATCGCGAGCTCCTGGCCGGCCTGGACGTCCTCGAGTTTCATCTTCTTCTCGAGCTCGCCGAGCTTGGCCACGTCTTCGGGGTTATCTTCGATCTCGATCAGCACGAGACGCCAGGCGTAGGCCTGCTGCAGGTCCTTCGGCGTCTTCTCGCCGGATTCATGGCGTTCGGCGAGGATGCGGATGGACTTGCCGTCGCGGCGGGCTGCGGCGCGAGTGTAGTATTCGACGGCCAGCCGATAATTCTGCGGAAGACCGGGCTGGCCGGTCTCGTAGGCCTTGGCCAGCTCGCGGAGGGAGTGTCGGTCGCCGGCATTGGCGCCGCGGAGGTACTGCTTGTAGGCTTCGTCGAGCAGGAGGTCGCGGTCGGCCTGTTGTTTCGCGGAATCAGGCGCGCCTTTCGTCGGCTTGATCGCATCCGCCTTCGCCTTGGCCAGGTCGCCGAGCACGCGGTAGCCCATCGGCTGGCCCTTGTCGGCCGCCTTGGTCGCCCATTCGGCGGCCTTGGTTTCGTCCTTCGCGACGCCTAGTCCGCGTGCGAAGTAGAGCGCGACCACCGCCATGGCTCGAGCGTGACGGTTCTCGGCGGCCTTCTGCATCCAGGTGTAAGCGACCTTCTGGTCTTCCCTGATCTGCAGCTCGGCTGGCGCGTAGGTGGTGTGACGGAGCGCATAGATGTACTGCGCCTGGGAGTTGCCGCCTTCGGCGAGCTTAAGCAGGTCGGCCGGCTTGGCATCGGCCTTGAGTTCGCTGACGTAGCGGTCGTGCAGTTCGTTCGGGAGCTGCGCGATGGGAACTTCCCACTGGTTGGAGAGGTCGACGATGAGGATCGTGCCGACGGCGGCGGCGATCAGATAAGGGCGGAGCCGGAGGAGTTTGCGGCGCATGGGACGACGGCCATCCAAGCCGGGCGGCGGATGAAGGCAAGGGGAGTTCGATTGCGGCTATAGAAGAATATGCCTGCCAGGCCTTGATTGCGTCCGGCCTTCGGCCATCGTGCCGATAACTCCTTCCGCCATGCGCCTGCTCGCTTTTCTGCTCAGCCTCTCCGCCCTCGCGCAAGAGCAACCCGCCGTCCTCGGTCATGGTAGCCTCCGCTACTCGGTCGACCTGAAGTGGGCGAAGGCCGATCCGGCGGTCGCCCCGGTGGTCAATTCTCATGCGCTCGCCGAGGACAAGACGGGCCGGATCTACCTCGTGACCGATCATCCGAAGAACGACTTCATCGTCTTCGAGAAGGATGGCCGTTACGTCCGCTCGATCAGCGCCGGCCTCGGCGGAGGACACGGCTTGGAGATCTTCGAGCACGAGGGCATGGAATACCTCGTGCATGTCGACTCCGGCTGGCACATGGCCGCCGAGGGGTGGAATCCTTCCGCAGTCGAAGGGCGCATCACGCTCCTTACGACCGAGGGCAAGGTGGTGCGGAAGTTCCCGACGCCGAAGGAACTCGGCCTCAGCGATGGCAAGTTCATGCCGTGCGACGTCGCCTGGACGCCGGCCGGCACGTTGCTGGTCGCCGACGGCTACGGCTCCAACTTCATCTACGAGTTCTCGCTGGAAGGAAAGCTGCTCAAGAAGTGGGGCGGGCCGACCAAGGACGCCGCCAATCTCAGCAACGCCCACGGCATCTCCCTCGACGTCGCCGACCCGCGCGGGCCGCTCGTCTGGGTGCCTTCCCGCAGCCAGAACCAGATCAAGGCGTTCACCTTGGACGGCAAGCATGTCGACACCCTCGACCTTCCCGGCGCCTTCGCCGGTCAGCTCTTCTTCCGTGGCGACAAGATCTACACCGCCGTCTGCTGGAGCAAGGATGCCAAAGGCAAGCGTCTCGCGCAGTCCGGCTTCCTGCTCGTGCTGGATCGCGCCACGAAGAAGGTGCTCAGCGCTCCGGGTGGCAGCGAGCCCAAGTATGTCGACGGCAAACTCCAGCCGCTCAGCCAGGCCCAGCCGATCTTCAAGCACGGCCATGACCTCTTCGTGGATTCCGCCGGCGACATCTATCTCGGCGAATGGAACGCCGATCGCCGCTATCCGTCAAAACTGACCTTGGTCAAATAACTCAGCTGATCAGCAGCAGCCGCGGTGAGCCGGGGTGGTTCTCCGGGGCGCGGTGGACGCAGGGCGGCACGGGGCTGCCCGGCCAGCGTGTGGCGATCCGCCAGAGGGCGAACGTCCCGAAGGGGTAGGGCTTGGCGCTGGGCTTCGGTGCGTAGTGCGAGTCGTAGCTGTGCTCGTGCAGGTATTCGGCGAAACCGGCGTCGTCCAAGCCGCCGTATTCCTTGAGCAGTTCCGCGCGGATCTCCGGGATCTCGACCTTGAGGAGGGCGTCCTCGTTGCGGAGGCCTTCGCTGCAGGCGCCGTGATAGGTGCAGAGCCACGTGTCGACCTCGACCGGCGCGCTGTCGACGTGGAACGAGGTCACGTCCGTCGGCACCGTGCCGGCGTCCGGCCCGCGTACGCAGTCGTAGACGCAGTTGAGCGAAGGGGCCAGGTCGTGGTCGCGCAGCATCTGCTGGTCCGCGAGCATCGCCTCGGCGGCGAGCTTGCCCGCCGGCGTCAGGTCGAGGGCGAGGAGGCGGTCATCTTCGATCGGCACGATGCCTTCGCCGGGGCCGAGCTTCGTGATGACCTCGACGTAGTCGCCGGGCAGGGTGCGTGCCCAGCAGAGCGCGTTGACGCCGTCGGCGAAGCGCGTGGAACGCAGCTCCGCGAAGCTCCCGACGTGGCGCACGCGCGGCTGGCCGGCGCCGCTCACTTCAGCGCGAAGCGCTTGGCGAACTCCTTGGCGAGCGCGTCGTAGGCGACGGCGCCCGGGGAGTGGACGTCGTACTGGAAGATCGTCTGGCCGTGGCTCGGGCACTCCGACAGGCGGATGGTGCGCGGGATCATCGAATCCATGACAAGGGCGGGGAAGTGGGTCTTCACTTCCTCGACGACCTGGCGGGAGAGCTTCGTGCGCACGTCGTACATC
>RGES01000360.1 GCA_009917805.1 Verrucomicrobiota bacterium | reverse complement strand
GCCTCTTCGGCGAAGACGACGCCTTCATCAACCGCAAGGTCAACGCCGCCCTCGCCGCGTCCCTCAAGCCCATCCTCTGCGTCGGCGAGCTGCTCTCCGAGCGCGAAGCCGGCACCACGAACGCCGTGGTGAAGCGTCAGGTCGAGCTCGGTCTCGCCGGCGTGCCCGCAGGCAAGGCCGAGCAGGTCATCATCGCCTACGAGCCCGTCTGGGCGATCGGCACCGGCAAGACCGCCACCCCGGCCATGGCCCAGGAAGTGCATGCCTTCATCCGCTCGCTGCTCGTCTCCCAGTTCGGCGCCGAGACCGCGGGCCGCGTCCGCATCCTCTACGGCGGCTCCATGAAGCCCGACAACGCCGACGCCCTGCTCGCCGAGCATGACATCGACGGCGGCCTGATCGGTGGCGCCTCGCTTGAGGCCAAGAGCTTCGTCGACCTCGTCCAGAGTGCCGCGAAGTCCCTGACCCGCTAAGCCAAGTCCCCAAGACCTTAGGCCGGCGAATGGATAAGTCCCTCTGGGGCTTTCCCTTTGCTGGCCTAATAGTTTGGAAAGTGCCCAATGGTGGGCAAGGTGGGGTTTTAATGAATTAAAACGGTCGTTAAATTGCAAGATGCTATTAATCAATAGTTTGCATTATCAATTTACACCCAATTCACAGGTTTCTGGCCTATGGACTCCCAGACTACCCCTGAAAAGCGACTAAAACCCCTTAAATTTGGGTTGCGAAGGGGTTCCGCCTTTCGTGCTTCTTCGGTCAAAAAACCCGCCAATCCATTCGTCTGAACGCGATGCGCAAGCTCCTCGAATTCCTCAACCGCCCGGCACCCCGTGGCAACTTCTTCTCCCGGGCGGTCAACGCCGCCCCGTTCCAGATCATCGTCTGCCTGCTCATCACGGGCGTGGTCGTCGTGGCCGCGGTCAACGAGTACGCCACGAACAAGTATCTGAACGTTGGATACACGCCCGATCAGCCGGTCGCCTTCGACCACTCCTTCCACGCCGGTCCGGATTCCGTCCTGGGCCTCGACTGCCGCTATTGCCACAACTTCGTCGATCGTTCGGGCCACTCGAACGTCCCGACCACCAACACCTGCTGGAATTGCCATAGCCAGGTGAAGACCGACAGTCCCGCGCTGGCGCTCGTCAAGAAGAGCATGGAGACCGGCGAAGCGATCCGCTGGGTCAAGGTGCACAAGGTGCCCGACTACGTCTACTTCAACCACGCCGTGCACGTGAACCGCGGCGTCAGCTGCGTCGAGTGCCACGGTCGCATCGACCAGCAGGCCGTCGTCGGCCAGCAGAAGGCCCTCAGCATGTCGTTCTGCCTCGATTGCCATCGCAATCCCGAGCAGGTCCTGCGCCCCGTCGACAAGATCACCGACCTCGCCTACAAGGCCGCTTCGCCGGCCGCCCAGGTCGAGCAGGGTTCGAAGTTCGTCCACGACTGGAAGGTCAATCCGCCCCAGAGCTGCTCGGGCTGCCACCGCTAATCCCCCACCTCTTTTCCGATGAGCAAGAAAGTCTTTGAACACCCCGCGGCCCTGCCCGGCGAGCCGACCGGTCCCTCTTACTGGCGCAGCCTCGACGAGCGCAACAAGTCGCCCGAGTTCCGCACCCGCGCCGAACGCGAGTTCGTCGACGGCGCCGCCGCCATCACTCCTGTCGAGCGCCGCGAGTTCCTGATGCTCATGGGCGCGTCCTTCGGCCTCGCCGGACTAGGCCTCGCCGGTTGCCGCGA
>RGES01000359.1 GCA_009917805.1 Verrucomicrobiota bacterium | reverse complement strand
GCATGCGGTAGAGCGAGCCCTTGGAGGGCTTCATGATCACCTCTTCGTCGGAGAGGCCGGTCTGCGACACCGGGCACCAGTTCACCATGCGCTTGCCACGGTAGACATAGCCGCGTTCGTAGAGCGTGACGAAGGTCTGCAGGACCGCCTGCGAGTAACCGGCATCGAGCGTGTGGACCGTGCGGTCCCAGTCGCAGGAGGCGCCGAGCTTGCGGAGCTGGCCGAGGATGATGCCGCCGTGTTTGTCGCGCCAATCGGAGGCGGCTTGGATGAACTTCTCGCGACCCAGGTCGTGGCGGGTCTTGCCTTCCTTCTGGCGGAGTTCCTTTTCGACGCGCGACTGCGTGGCGATGCCGGCGTGGTCGGTGCCCGGCAGCCAGAGGGCGGACTTGCCTTCCTGGCGGGCGCGACGGACCATGATGTCCTGCAGCGTGTTGTTCAGCAGGTGTCCCATGTGCAGGACGCCGGTGACGTTGGGCGGGGGGATCATGACCGCGAACGATTCGCGGGAGCGATCTACCTTGCCCTTGAAGCAGCCGGCCGCGACCCAGCGGTCGTACCACTGCTGTTCGACGCCTTGCGGCTCATAAGATTTGGGGATTTCGGCCATCGGAAAGGGGAATGATTAGGGGTTAAGTTGGGGATTGAAAAGAACGGACTAGGCGGGCATCAAGATAGGCAAGCCAGGCCCCATGCAACGGGTGGCCGACGAATCCCGCCAGGTCCGGAAGGAAGCAACGGCAGTCAGTCCATCCGTGTGCCGTGGCAAGCCTGGCCCCTTGCTTTTCATTCGACGCCTTCCCTTCAATTGGGAGGGCGTCCTTGTCTGGGCGTAAAACAAGAAAGGGTGCTATTCGCACCCTTTCGTTCAAAAGTCCGACCTTCGCTCAGAGCGAGTGGATGCTCGACTTGCTGACGGCCATCGCGGCTTCCTTGAAGGACTCGCTGACGGTCGGGTGGGCGAAGCAGGTGCGCGCCACGTCTTCGGCGCTGCCACCGTATTCCATGTGGGCGCAGGCGGCGGCGATCATCTCGGAGGCGCCCTTGGCGACCATCTGGACGCCGAGGAGCTTGTCGGTCTTGGCGCAGGCGATGACCTTGACGAAACGCCGCCTCGTGAAATCCGGCCAGGTCCTTGTGCGCTCCACCGCCGGCGACCGCACCCTCGAGACCAAGAACATCCTCATCGCCACCGGCTCCGTCCCGGTCGAGCTGCCGTTCATGAAGTTCGACGGCGAAACCGTCATCTCCTCCGACCATGGCATCTCGCTGAAGGCCGTCCCGGAAAAGATGGTCGTCGTCGGCGCCGGGGCCATCGGCCTCGAGCTCGGCTCCGTCTGGGCCCGCCTCGGATCCCAGGTCACCGTCGTCGAGATGCTGCCTTCCATCGGCGGCCCCGCCTATGACGCCGATGTCGCCAAGGCCGCGCAGAACGCCTTCGAGAAGCAGGGCATCAAGTTCGAACTCGGCGCCAAGGTCACCGGCGTGAAGAAGAGCGCCGCCGGCTCCGCCCTCACCGCCGAACGCGACGGCAAGGCCCTCGAATTCCCCGCCGACAAGATCCTCGTCGCTGTCGGCCGCAAAGCCAACACGACCGGCCTCGGCGCCCAGGAAGCCGGCCTGAAGCTCGACGAGCGCGGCCGCATCGTCATCGACGCCCACTTCCAGACCAACCTCCCGGGCGTCTACGCCATCGGCGACGTCGTCACCGGCCCGATGCTCGCGCACAAGGCCGAAGAA
>RGES01000358.1 GCA_009917805.1 Verrucomicrobiota bacterium | reverse complement strand
GGCCGCCGCCACCCACTTCGCCGGAGCGAAGCTGACGAAGGCCAGCACCTGCACCATGAAGCTGCTGACCAGGTAATAGAAGATGTCCTCGCGCCATTCGTCGCGGAAGAGCGGCTGCTCCGCACGGAGCGGGCTGAGGCGTTCCAGCGGGATGAAGATGATGCCGGTGAACAGGACGTTGAGGGCGAACCAATCGAGCCCCAGGAACAGCGGCGTGGGATCGGGCGTCAGCGACGTCGAATTCGAACCACCCAGCAAGGTCGCCAGCAAGGCGGCGGCGGCGCCGAGCGTGCCCAGCAGCTTCGACGGACGCAGCGCGAGGCTCAGGACCGAGGCCGCGAAGCCGAGCAGGAGGAGGACGAGGATGCCCAGCTTGAACCAAGGATTGGCGTGCAAGGCCGTCAGCTCGGGCATCGCGAACTGGCCGGGCGCGCGCATCGAGACCACCAGGGCCAACCCGATCAGGCCGAGGGCGAGGCCGGCGACGCCGCTGATCCAGCCGGTACCGAAGGCGCGCAACGATGCCGGCGCCTCCAGTTCGTCGCGGAGTTTCTGCCGGGTATCTTGGAGACTCATGGGGTAGTGGGGTGAGATACTGATACTTCACCCGTGCGGCGGAGCAAGCCGGCAGAGTCCGGTGGACACGATGGCCTCGCATCCCTGCCCAAACAAAAAGGGCGCCCGTAGGCGCCCTCTTCTCTACCGTGTCACCGTGTCCCCTTGCCCACGTGACCCTCGCGGCGCTTCACGCCGCGCTTAGTAGCGATAGCTGTCGGGCTTGAACGGGCCGGACTGCTTCACGCCGATGTAGGCGGCCTGTTCCTTCGAGAGCTTGGTCAGCTTGGCGCCGAGCTTGCCGAGGTGGAGACGGGCGACTTCTTCGTCGAGGTGCTTCGGCAGGACGACCACGCCGGGCTTGGCCGTGGCGCGGGTCTCCCACAGGTGCAGCTGGGCGAGGACCTGGTTGGTGAAGGAGGTCGACATCACGTAGCTCGGGTGGCCGGTGGCGCAACCGAGGTTCACGAGGCGGCCTTCGGCGAGCATGTAGAGCTGGCGCCCGTCCTTGAACGTGTAGCGGTCGACCTGCGGCTTGATCGTGTCCTTCTTCACGCCCTTGAAGGAATTGAGGCGCGTGACCTGGATCTCGTTGTCGAAGTGGCCGATGTTACAGACGATCGCCTGGTCCTTCATCTTGGTCAGGTGCTCCAGCGTGATGATGTCCTTGTTGCCCGTGGCGGTGACGTAGATGTCGGCCTTGCCGAGGGTGTCCTCGACGGTGACGACGCGGTAGCCTTCCATCGCGGCCTGGAGCGCGCAGATCGGGTCGATCTCGGCGATCTGGACCGTGGCGCCGAGGCCGCGGAGGGACTGGGCCGAGCCCTTGCCGACGTCGCCGTAACCGATGACGAGGGCCACCTTGCCGGCGACCATGACGTCGGTCGCGCGCTTGATGCCGTCGACGAGGGATTCGCGGCAGCCGTAGAGGTTGTCGAACTTCGACTTCGTGGCGGTGTCGTTGACGTTGACCGTCGGCACGAGGAGGGAGCCTTCCTCGAGCATGCGGTAGAGGCGCTTGACGCCGGTGGTGGTCTCTTCCGAGACGCCCTTCCAGCTCTTCACGACCTTATGCCAATGGCCGGGGCGCTGCTTGGCGACCTTCTTCAGGAGGTCCTTGATGACCTGCTCCTCTTCGGAATCGGAGGAAGACCAGGCCCACTTCGAGCCGTTCTCGAGCTCGTA
>RGES01000357.1 GCA_009917805.1 Verrucomicrobiota bacterium | reverse complement strand
CGACCTCCGCTTCCTCCCGGCCGCGAAGCCCGTCGCGCTGGCGAAGGTCGGCGGCAAGGACTATCCCGTCGGCTGGGCCTACGAACGCCCGGCGGGCGGACGCTCGTTCGGCTTCGTCGGCCTGCACTTCCACGACAACCTCGCCTCCGAACCCTTCCGTCGGCTCATCGTCAACGGCGTGCTTTGGGCCTCGCAGGTCGATGTGCCCGCCGCGGGCGCGTCCGTGACGATGGAACCCAAGGACCTGGACCTGCCTGAGGAGTTCGAGAAACTGAAACCCGCCGCGAAGCCCGCGGCCAAGCGTCCGGCGGGCGATCCGCTCATCGAGAAACGCATTGCCGAATGCGCATCCTACCAGGAACGCCTCGACCACGCGCTCGAACACGGCGCCGCCATCCCGCAGGCGCTGGCCGAGACCAAGGCCTTCTTGCTCACCGCCCCCGGCGTCGACCCGCAGTCCGTCTCCGCGACCGGCGTCGGCATCATGTACAAGTCCACCGAAGGCCTCGGCTTCTACCTCCGCGTCCCGTTCGACCGCCTGCCCGGCGTCAAATGACCAGGCAGGGATCGCCCCACGTGCGGTCCTCCGGCCGTCCATATTCAAAACTCTATACTCGTCTTGCCTGCTTCAACGCCACGCCCGCATGCCTGTGAAGTTGCCCTTCCTCGCGGATCCGCTTAACACCCAACCATGGCTAACAATCCGTTGAAGCCGCTGATCAAAGGTATGTTCGGCATGGTGGCCGTGACAGGCATCGCGTTGGTCATTCATTCCGGCTGGCAATCCGTCCTCGAGGAAGCACGCCGCAACGAGAAGGCCAGCCAAGCCGCCGAGGCACGCCGTAAGGAATGGCGACGGGAACAAGAAGCGGCCGAACTCAAGTTAAGCCAACGACGCAAGGATGACGAACTCCGGCTTACCCTGGATCGAGCGAGGGGCCATGAGACGCAGGCGGCCATCCAAGCGAAGAAGCGTCCCGTCGACGTCGGAGCCGCGTTCGTCGACGTCCGACGTCGTGCCGAAAGTGGCGATCCCAATGCGCAAAACCTGCTCGGCCGCATCTACCTCCGAGGCATGGACGACGTCCTCAGCGTCAACCCCTCGACCTTCGGCCTCAGCTACTATGCGCCCGCCGCGTCGGCGTTGACCGGCGAGAAAGAATTCGCCCGCTCATCTGACGTCATCCGCTTCGTCAACATGCCGCAGATTCCCGCGAACCCCAAGGAAGCCGCCCGCTGGTTCGAACGAGCGGCCCAGCAAGGTCATCGCGAAGCCCAATCTAACCTGGCCCAGCTCTTCCATCAGGACCTCCCGGATCCGGTCGCCGGTTACCGCTGGGTACTGCTGGCCGCGGGACCCGCCATCCTGCAGGAAGAACAGCAGCTCGAATCCCATACGCCGGCCTGGCTAAAGCTGACGAGGGAGGACTTGCTAGCGAGACTCACGCCTGCGCAGAAAGCCGAAGCTGAGCGACAAGCCAAGAACTGGAAGCCGACGAAGGAGCATCGCTGAGCCCACGGAAGCAGTGCCCGCCCTCATCGTCGTTCACCCCTCTATCTTACGGGCTTCAACGCCACCACCGCCGCCTTCAGGTCCCTCGTCCGCTGCTTCACGTCGCCCGCGGGATCCATCGGTGCGCCGATGACGATTGTGACGCCTCGGCGATAAAACGGCCAGAGGCAGAACAGGAGCATGTTCTGCACGGTGATCGAGAACGGCGTCACCCAGCGTCCGGGGTAA
>RGES01000356.1 GCA_009917805.1 Verrucomicrobiota bacterium | reverse complement strand
GGGCACCGCCCTCCGCCTTGGTCGCCTGCGCGGAAACGAAGGATACGGACAGGCAGAAAGCCATTAGGCTGGCAAAAACAGCACGTACTTGGGGCATGGGGAGGTAAAATCTGTTAGGGGGGAGGGTCAGAGGCAAACGCAAAAACCGCATGGCCGGGAACATTTGTTAAATGCAAACTTCTTGCATCTGAGCCCGTGGTCGGCGAGACTGGTTTTTCGTGCTTCGTCTCCTGGCATCCTTGATCTTCGCCGCGTACCTCTGGTTCGGCGGCCAGGCCTTCGCGCAAACCCAACCGGTCGTGGTCTCCAGTTTCACCGTAATCCATGACTGGGTGCAAACCATTGGTGGCAAGGACTTTGAGACGATTAATATCATTCCTCCCCGCAGCGAGGCCCACGGCTTTCAACTCAGCCCGCACCACGCGAAAGACCTCCGCCGGGCCAGCGTGATCGTCGGGATGAGCCCGGAGTTCGAGCCCTGGCTCGCCGCCTGGGCTAAGGCCAATGGGCGTTCCGACACCATCCTTTGGCTTAATAAGCATAGCGGCGGCCGAACTCCTCTCAACCTACCCGCAAATCCCCATGCTTGGACAGACCCCGCCAGGGTCAGGGTCATGGTGAAGGCGCTAGCCGACAGGTTGGGCAAACTCAGCGGCCAAGATAAGACCCAAGTTGCTTATCAACAATATGTTAAAGAAATAGAAAAGGTCGAAGTAATCCTTGGGCAGCTCTTTGGCGAAGTCCCCCCGGAGAAACGCGCCCTCATCTCCCACCACGCCAACCTCGATCTGTTCGCGCAACGCTACGGGCTAAAGGTGGCCGGAACCATCCTCGCCGGCGGCTCCGCTGAATCGGCCGATCCCTCCGTACGCCACTTCTCCGAGCTGCTCGCCTTGATCCGCAAACAGCAGATCCGTGTCATCGTCAGCGACGAAGGACAGAACGACACCTTCGCCCGGAGGCTGACCGAAGACGCCGGCCTACCTCCCCCGCTCGCCCTCTCCTTCGAATACCTCGAGCCGACCGGACAACCAGGCGACACCTGGGCCTCGATGATGCTCACCAACGGCCGGCGCCTGCAGCAGGCCCTCCTCGGAAAATGAACCGCTTCCTCGCCGCCCTCTCCCGCGACCTCGGCGACGCGGTCTTCGCCTTGTTGCCGGTGATTCCTTACGCGCCCAAGGAAAAGGTCGGGTGCCCGGGTGTCGCCGTCTCCGCCAAGCAGCTCACGGCGGCCGCGCGCGTCGACGGTCCGGTCGCCTTCCGCGACGCGACCTTCGAGATCCCGTGCGGATGCCGGACCGCGCTCATCGGCCCGAACGGTTCGGGCAAGTCGACCCTGCTGCGGGTGCTCGCCGGGCTCACGCCCCTCCGCTCGGGCGAAGCGCTGGTCGCCGGCGAAGCCCCGCGCCTCGGCCGCAGCCGGATCGCCTACCTCGCCCAGCGGCCGCAGCTCGCCGAGCACTTCCCGCTCAAGCTCCGCCGCCTCGTCCAGATGGGCACGTACGCCCACCACGGATGGTTCGAAGAATGCCGGCACGGCGACGAAGCCGTCGACCTCGCCTTGGCGCGGCTCGGCCTGACCGAACTCGCGGAGCGACCGGTGCACACCCTGTCCGGCGGCCAGCTCCAACGCGCGCTCATCGCCCGGGCCGTCGTCCAAGGCGCGGAGCTCCTCCTGCTCGACGAACCGTACGCGGCGCTCGACCAGCCGAGCCGCGAGATCATCGACCGCTTCCTCTTCGAGGAAGGTTCCGCCTTCACGGTCGT
>RGES01000355.1 GCA_009917805.1 Verrucomicrobiota bacterium | reverse complement strand
GCGGCATGCGCTTGATCCTGGCCATCAACGTGGGAGCCGCCTTCGGACTGGCCGCCTTGGCCGTGCCGATCGTGCAGCTGCTGTTTCAGTACGGCCGGTTCAATGTCGGCAACTGCCTGGCGACGAGCAACCTCTTGGTGCTGTTCGCGATCGCCATGCCTTTCTACGCGATGATTTCGATCGTCACCCGGGCGCTCAACGTCGCCGGCCAGACGAAGGTGACCCTCATCGCCGCCATCCATGCCTTGGTCGTCAACGCGGCCGGCTCGCTCATCGCCGTCTGGATGGGCAAGGGCGTCGAGGGCCTCGCCTTGGCCAATACCATCTCGACCTTCTGGCAATACCTGGTCCTACGCCATTACCTCAAGAAGCACGCGCCGGAGTTCCTCGCCGAGAGCCTGCTCAAGCCGGCCATCCAAGTGATCATCGGCTCCGTCATCCTCGCGGTCATCTCGTTCCAAGGATACACCGCCTTGCACAACGTCTTCACCGGACATCTGAACGAGAAGGTGAACCTCATCCTGTCCATGGGCATCGCCGGCCTGGCCGGCATGGTCTTCTACGCGATCTACCTGGATAAGCTCGGCTACCCGGAACGTGACCTGCTGCGCGGCTACGCCAACAAGGTGCTGCGGTTCTTGGGCGTGCAGCTCAAGGCTTGAACCTGACTTCGCGGTAGGCCTTCGGCTGATAACGGCGGAGGAGGGCCTCGAGGATGGCGACGGTCTCGTTGTCGATGAGGCCGTCGACCTTGGACGGACGGAAGTGACGTTGAAAAGCTTCGACGCCGAGCTTCAAGCCGGCATCGCCAGGCTCGAGGACGTAGCCGTAGGCGACGAGCAGCCCACGCACGTGATTCGGCGCCAGCTTGTTCTTCTTGGCCAGGTTTTCGGCGACCTCGTTGGGGAGAGGCCAGGCGCCGATGCCCAACGAGGCCAGTTTGGCCCAAGGGAATTTCAGCCCAGGGTCGACCTTACGTCCGACCGCGATGTCGGAATGCGCCAGCACGTTCCATGGCTTGATGTCGTGACGACGGATGATCTCGGCGCAGAGCGCGAAGAGGATTTCCGCCTGGGCGTCGGAGTACGTGTAGACGTTGCCGTCGTAGTTGATGATCTCGATGCCGATCGAATTCTGATTAAGGTTGGTGAGCTTACCCCAGGCGCTCTTGCCCGCGTGGTAGGCTGCGAGGTTCTCGGGGACCATACGGATGACCCTGGGCTTGGGTTCATCCGTGACCACATAGTGGACCCCGACCTTGTGCTTAGGGTCCTTGCCCTGAAGGATCTCCAAGGAGGAGGGCAGGGAGCCCGCGGTATGGTGTAGGATCAGGCAGGTCACCGTCTCCTTGCGCGGCTCGGCACCCAGGGAGCCCGGACCTTGTTCGATGACCAAGCCCGTGAACTTCGGCTCCAGGACCGGCGGCTTGGTTTCCGGTTTCGTCGTCGTGCCACAACCGACGAAACCCACGGAAATCGCGATCAACCCTAGGCCGATACGGCAATATGAGCGAATGACGGCGTTCATGGGGTGGATGGGAGAAACATATGAAAGAGGTGTTTTAACCCAAGATTAAACCGTTTATTGACAGTTTAACCCATTAAACATTGGTTATATTATAATTAGACATAATGTATATTGTGCGAAATATATGCAACAGTAAGCGGGCCTAGGAATTGCGTTATTGATTGGTCGATTGGTTACGCTCATAACCAGACTTCCTCCAACCCCTGAGCCCCTGACTTTATGAAAGTAGCCCGACACATCATC
>RGES01000354.1 GCA_009917805.1 Verrucomicrobiota bacterium | reverse complement strand
GTCCGCGATCTCCCAGCAGTCCTTCGGGTTGTTGACCCACTTCTCCGGCGGGAGACGGCTGAGGTCGTAGGGTTTCGAATAGCTGCGCAGCGTCTTGCGCGGTCCTTTGGCGTATTCGTGGAAGTACGACATCGCGAGCTCGCGTACGCTACGGTAGACCGGGTCGCGCCAGCGCAGGCAGACGTAGTTGGTCTTGGAGATGGCGCCCCACTTGCCGTTCACGCGGAAGGGCGCGATGACATGGTCCATGTCCTGGTGCGCGCTGAAATCCAGGAGCAAGGGAGGGTGGCCCTGCAGCCAGAGCGCGAAGGCCGCCACCATCGCGCCTTCGATGCAATGCGCGCGGTTGTGCTTGAGGGTCTGCTCCACCGAGCGGGCGGTGTCGCCTTCGGGTTCGAAGTTCTGCGGGAAATCGACGAGGAAGTCCTGGATGGCCTGCGGGGTGGCCAGCCGCGCGAGCGTGCGCGCCGCGGAGAGGCCGAGGCCCCTCTGCTGGGCGAGTCGGGTGCGGGCGGCGTACGACATGGTTGCAGGTCTATCCGTCCGCGGCGTTTGCTCAAGGAGCGAGTGCGGCGGTGCTTTCGGATTGGCTAACTTCGCGGCCCGCGTTTCCTTGGCTTCGTCCGCCATGCCGATCTTCGATTACACCTGCGCCGACTGCGGCAAGACCAGCGAGCTGCTCGTCCGCAGCTCCCAGGAAAAGCCGGCCTGCCCGCATTGCGGCTCGGCCAAGCTCGAGAAGCAGCTCCCGATGGTGGCGGTCAAGGGCCTCAAGTCCGACCACGTCCACACGAACAGCTGCGGTTGCGGCAAGCCCCGCGGAGGCTGCGGCAACTGAGATGGACCTCGAGCATCTCCGCTGGGGCGCCCTCCAGCTCATCCTGCTGATCATCTCGATCGGGCTCCACGAGTTCGGCCACGCCTGGGTGGCGGACCTCCGCGGCGACCCTCTCCCGCGCCTGCAGGGCCGCGTGACCCTCAACCCGTTCGCCCATACCGACCTCATCGGTACCATCATCCTGCCGGGGATCATGATCTTCCTCAGCCCCGGCTTCGGGCTCATCGGCTGGGGCAAGCCGGTCCAGATCTCCCTCCCGAACCCGAAGACCCGCCGGATGGACGACATCTGCATCACGCTGGCCGGCCCGGGCATGAACCTGGTGCTCTGCCTCATCCTGGCCCTCATCGGCGCCCTGGGCTCGTTCGACTCCGAGCAGGACCGCCTCGTCATCCGCTTCCTGGTCAGCGGCATCTTCCTCAACTCCGGCCTGGTCGTCTTCAACCTGATCCCCATCCCGCCGCTCGACGGTTCGCGCCTCGCCGTCCGCCTCGGCCTCTATACCGAAGAGATGTTCCTGGCGCTCGCCCGCTGGGGCTTCGTCATCCTGCTCATCGCGGTCAACCTGCCCTTCTTCCGCGACGGCATGGACGTCGCCATCCGCCTGGTCGCCACGCCTTGGTTCTGGCTCTGGGAGCTCCTTGCCTGAGCCGGTCGGCCACCAGAGGCTTGCCTATTTCCCGCCCGCGGGCGAAAGTCGGTTCATGCAAACCCTCGGCGAACGCCTCCAAGAAGCCCGTCAGCGACTGGGCGTGACCCTCCGCGAGGCCGCGGAGTTCACCAAGATCCGCACCGACTACCTCCAGTCCATGGAGGCCAACCAGTTTGAGTCCATCCCGCTCGCCGACGTCTACAAGCGCGGCTTCGTGAAGGTCTACGCGAAGTACCTGCGCCTCGACGACGAGAAGGCCGGCGCCGACTTCAACACGCATC
>RGES01000353.1 GCA_009917805.1 Verrucomicrobiota bacterium | reverse complement strand
AGATGCTCCAGCGCCTGCGCACCGACCTCGCTGCGCCCGACCTGATCCTGCTGCTCGGCGTCAACACGCGCTTCGGCAACGGCAAGAACGCCTTCATGCCGAAGGTCGTCGAAGCCCAGAAAGAAGTCGCCGCCGCCCTCCCCCGCGCCCGCTACGTCGACACCGCCGGCGCCGAGACGCTTCCGCCTTCGCATACCCACTTCACCGCCGCCGGCACCCTTGAGGTCGGCCGGCGCTACGCCGAAGCCCTCCTCGCCGCCGAAAACGCCCTTACCAAGTAGACCATGCGTCCCGCTTCCCTCAGCCTCCTGCTCGTCGCCACCGGCCTCGCGGCCGCCGACACGAAACTGGATTTCAACCGGGACATCCGCCCGATCCTTTCCGACAACTGCTTCGCCTGCCACGGCTTCGACGCCAAGAAGCGCAAGGGCAAGCTGCGCCTCGACACCGCCGAAGGCGCCACGGCGATCAAGGACGGCATCCAAGCCGTGAAGCCGGGCGATCCTGAGGCCAGCGAACTCATCAAGCGCATCCTCAGCAAGGACCCGGAAGAGGTCATGCCCCCGCCCGAATCGCACAAGCAGATCACGCCGGCGCAGGTCGACATCCTTCGCCGCTGGATCGCCCAAGGCGCGGCCTACCGCAAACATTGGAGCTTCGAGGTGCCGGTTCGTCCCGAAATCCCGGCCGCCCCTAAGGGCACTTCGCCGATCGACGCGTTCCTCGGCGACGAAATCACGAAACAAGGCCTGACCGCCGGACCCGAGGCCGACCCGGAACGCCTCATCCGACGTGCGACCCTCGACCTCACGGGACTGCCGCCCACCCCCTCCGAAATCGACGCCTTCCTCAAAGACACCGCCCCGGGCGCCTATGAACGCGTCGTCGATCGCCTGATGGGTTCGCCGCGCTACGGCGAACACATGGCCCGTGGCTGGCTCGATGCCGCCCGCTACGCCGATACCCACGGCCTGCACCTCGACAACGAACGCAGCATGTGGCCTTACCGCGATTGGGTCGTGAAGGCCTTCAACGACAACCTGCCTTTCGACCGGTTCACCACCTGGCAACTCGCCGGGGACCTCCAACCCGATGCGACCCGCGAACAGCGCATCGCCAGCGGCTTCAATCGCTGCAACGTGACCACCAGCGAAGGCGGCTCCATCAACGACGAGCTGCTCTTCCGCTACGCGGTCGACCGCACCGAAACCACGATGGGCGTCTGGATGGGCCTCACCGCGGGCTGCGCGGTCTGCCATGACCATAAGTTCGACCCGGTCACGACCAAGGAGTTCTACTCGCTCTACTCGTTCTTCTACAGCGCCGCCGACCCGGGCTTCGACGGCAACATCCTGCTGACGCCTCCGGTGCTGATGCTGGCGACGCCCGAACAAGAAAAGAGCCTCAAGGATTTCGACGCCAAGATCGCCGCGCACCAGAAGGCCGTCCGCGACGCCATCGCCTCCCTCCAATACGTCGACCCCGCCACCCTGACCCCGCCGCCGCCCGTCCGCACCGGCGAGACGGTCTGGTTTGAAGACGCCTTCCCGGAGAAGGCCAAGGTCGAGCATTCCGGCAACCCCACGAGCTTCGTCGAAGCCGGCCAAGGCCCCGTGCATAGCGGCAAGCGTGCCCTCAAGCGCAAGGCCAAGGGCGTCGCCCAGGATTACTTCGCCAACGGCGCCTCGCTCGACATCCCGCCCAATGGCGTGATCTCCGTCTGGGTCTACCTTGAGCCCACCGATCTGCCCAAGTCGATCATGCTCCAGTTCCACGTCGGCGGATGGAA
>RGES01000352.1 GCA_009917805.1 Verrucomicrobiota bacterium | reverse complement strand
GAAACCGACCGGGAGATGGCCGGCCTTGCCGCAGGGGACCGAGATCGCCGGGAGGCCGGCGAGGTTCGCGGGAATCGTGAAGATATCCTCGAGGTAGAGCTGCAGCGGATCCGAAGCCTTCTCGCCGACCTTGAAGGCGGGCGTCGGCACGGTCGGGGTGAGCAGCATGTCGACGCCGGCGAGGGCGGCGAGGTACTCGGCACGGATCTTCGCGCGGGCGCGGAGGGCGCGGACGTAATACGCGTCGGCGTAACCGGCGCTGAGCACGAACGTGCCGAGGAGGATGCGGCGCTTCACTTCGGGGCCGAAGCCTTCGGAGCGGCTCGCGGTCATCATCTCGACCGGCGTGCCGGCGGCCGCGGAGCGATGGCCGTAGCGGACACCGTCATAACGGCCGAGGTTCGAGGAAGCTTCGGCGGTCGCGACGACGTAGTAGGTCGGCACGGCGAGGTCGGCGGAGGGCAGTTCGACCTCGGAGATCGCGCAGCCCTGGGCGCGGTAGAATTCGACGGCGGCGTTGACGGCGGCGGCGACCTCGGGGGCGACGCCCTTGCCGAGGAAACCCTTCGGGATGCCGATGCGGAGCTGCTTGGCGTCGCCGGCCGGCGTGAGCGCGCGATCGGACGGTCCGAAGCAGGTCATGTCACGCGCGTCGGCGGAGGCCAGCGCGTTGAGCAGGAGTTCGCAGTCTTCGACGCTGCGGGCCATCGGGCCGATCTGGTCGAGCGACGAGGCGAAGGCCACGAGACCGAAGCGGGAGATCAGGCCGTAGGTGGGCTTGAGGCCGACCACGCCGCAGTGCGAGGCGGGCTGACGAATCGAGCCGCCGGTATCGGAACCGAGGGAGAGCGGCACGAGGCCGGCCGCGAGGGCGGCGGCGCTGCCGCCAGAAGAACCGCCCGGGATGCGGGCGAGGTCCCAAGGATTGAAGGTCTTGCGCATCGCCGAGTTCTCCGTGGAGGAGCCCATCGCGAACTCGTCCATGTTCAGGCGACCGTAGAGGATCGCGCCGGCGGCGCGGAGGCGTTCGGCGACGTGGGAGTCGTAAGGTGAGACCAGCGGCGCGAGCATCTTGCTCGAGCAGGTGAGCGGCTGGCCCTTCACCGCGATGTTGTCCTTGATCGCGACCGGGATGCCTTCGAGCGGCCCCCTGCCCTGCCCGGCCTTGCGGCGGGCGTCGGAAGCGTCGGCCTGCGCGAGGACGTCGGCCTGGTCGAGGTGCGTGAACGCGCCGACCTTGTCGTTCACCGCGAGAAAGCGGGCGATCAGGGCTTCGCAGAGGGCGCGGGACGTGAGCGTGCCGGCCGCGAGGCGGCGGCCGAGCTCGGCGGCGGAAAGCGTATGGAGCGCGTCAGCCATGGCTCAGGATTCGTCGTCCACGACGCGCGGGACGGAGATCTGCCCGTCGCGCGAGGCGGGGGCGATGCGGGTGACGGCTTCGGCGCCGAGGACCGGACCCGGTTCATCGGAGCGGAGCGCAGCTTCGTCGACGACGCGGGCGTCGTCGATCGTCGCCGGCAGGTCGGCTTTCGCCAGCGCCTGGAAGTGGCCTAGGATCTGGCTGAGCTGGGACGAGTAGAGCGCCTTCTCCTCGGCCGTGAGGCTGAGGCGGGCGAGCTTCGCCAGGTGGTCGATGTCGAAACCTTCGGCCATGGGCATCAGCGGCGGACGGTCCAGCCGGCGCCCTTCTCGAGCGTGGCGATGACGACGCCGAGGGCTTGGTTGGTTTCTTCGTCGGTGAGCGTGCGGGCCGCGTGGCGCCAGCGGATCTCGAAGGCGAGGCTGCGGTGGCCTTCGGGC
>RGES01000351.1 GCA_009917805.1 Verrucomicrobiota bacterium | reverse complement strand
AGGGAGCGGCATCCCGAGAGCACGGACACTCCTTCTCGATGAAGAACAGCACGACCGGCTTGGTCTTGGCGAGGTCGGCGAGGGCGAGCTGATTGCCGGCGAGGTCCTTCATGGCGAAGGCCGCGGCCGGCTTCGAGGCCTGGGCGGCCGTGGCGACGACTTCCGCCGCGGGCAACGGGTGCTTGGTCTGGGCGCGGAAGTTGATCATGCCCTTGGCGTCCTTCTTCACCGCCGCCGGATCCTTCGAGACGATGAACTGCCCCATCATGCCGCCGTCCTCATGGTTCGACATATGGCAATGGAACATGAACGGATCGGTGTCGCTGGCGTAGTCGTCGAACTTGGCGACGAACGTGACCGAGGCGCCCTTGGGCAGATAGAACGTGTCCTTCCAGCCCTTCTCATATTCGGCGACGTCGCGATCGGTCCGCGAAAGGATGCGGAACTGGACGTCATGCAGGTGGAAGGAGTGCCCGAAGATGTTGTTGTTCTTAACGGTCCAGACCTCGGTGGCGCCGAGCTTCACGACCATGTTCGTGGTGTGCATGTCGAACGGCTTGCCATCGAAGGCGAAGTGCGGGCGGCCGTCGGTGACGCTGATCGTCCGCTTGGTCGTGGCTTCCTTCTCGCTGACGAACACGTTACGGGTGAGGACCTCGGGCACCTTGGTGATCGCCTTGGCGGTCGGCGCGCCGACGTTGATGCTCGCCACCCGGGAAACCGAAGGTCTGATTAGAATTATAGGCCATCAGGTCGACCGTGCCGCCGACCTTGTCCGCGCCGAGGTCGACGAGGATCTCGGTGCGTTCGCCCACCATGAGGGTCAGGCGCTTCAGCGGGACGGGCTTGTCGACCAGGCCGCCGTCGGTGGCGATCTGATAAAAGACGCGGTTATCGCTGAAGCCAAGGACGTAGCCGCGCTCGATCTCGGCGTTGAGGATGCGCAGACGGACAAGCTGGCGGGGCAGCTTCGTCTGGGCGTCGAGCGTGCCGTTGGTCAGCTGATAATCGCCGTACTTGTCGTTGTCGCCGTCGTAGGTGAACTGGTTGTCCTTGAAGCGTCGGCTCGTGAGCACGAGCGGCAGGTCGTCGATGCCGTAGGTGCGCGGCAAGGCCAGCTTCGCTTCGAGCGGATCGCGGATGATGATCAGGCCACCCGCGCCCATCGCCAGCTGCTTCTGCGTGGCTTCATGCAGGTGCGGGTGATACCAATAGGTGCCTGCGTTGTTCTTCACCACGAACGAAGGTGACCAGGTCTTGCCGGACGCGACGATCTGATGCGGCCCGCCGTCGGTGGCCGCCGGCATGAGTTTGTTATAGCCGTAGGTGTTGGTCGTGCCTTCGAGGAATTTCTTGCTGTTCGTGCCGAGGGTGAGGTCGAACGTCTTGCCTTCGAGCACGGGCGGAATCCACAGCTCCTGTAACGGACGGTTGTTCACCGGACGCGCCTTGCCTCCGCCGCCACCGGGACCACCGGGGCCTTTGCCCTTCCCTTTCTTGCCCTTGCCCTCGGGGCGCTCGCCCGGAGGCGGGCCGTCTGGACGCGGAGGGCGATCGTCAGGAGCATCCTCCCTCGGGGCAGGCTGAGCGGCCAATCCGCCAACCAGCGAGAGGGTCAGGACAAGAAACAAAAGGGCGCGGAACCGGGACATAACAAAAGTATACCAGACTCGTCCTTAAGAGCGAATTAAGGGCCGCCCATCCAATCGCCTTCCCTCCCCCTGCCACCTGCGTTTAAACCTACCCCTACCCCCTTCAGTTAATCACTATTGGGGAGTGCATGGCCACCGCAGATTTGTT
>RGES01000036.1 GCA_009917805.1 Verrucomicrobiota bacterium | reverse complement strand
CGGCCGCCGGTGGTGACAACCCGGCCGTCCGGCAGGCGCTTGGTGCCGCCATGGACGATGTCGACGCCCTCGGGCAGGCTGGCAGGCAAGGTGATGGGGTCGCCCTTGCGGATCTCGCCGGGGTAGCCGCCGGCGGCAAGGACGACGATGATCGTGGCGCCGGGACGAAGCTTCACGGCCGACGGACGGAAGCGGCCATGGGCGATGTCTTCCATGATCTGCACGGGATCGGTCTCGAGCGAAGGCATGAGCACCTGGCACTCGGGGTCGCCGAAGCGGACGTTGAACTCGACGACCTTGGGACCGGTCGCGGTCACCATGATGCCGACGTAGAGCGTGCCGCGGTAATCGATGCCGTCGGCCTTGAGGCCGCGCAGCGTGGGCGCGATGATCTCCTCGCGGAGACGGCGCTCGACCTCGGGCGTGACGACGGTGGTCGGAGCATACGCGCCCATGCCGCCGGTGTTGAGGCCGGTGTCGCCTTCGCCGACGCGCTTATGGTCCTGGCTGGGCGGGAGCATGAGGTATTCGTCGCGGCAGACCATGAGCATGATCGACGCCTCTTCGCCCTGCATGAATTCCTCGATGACGACCTCGTCGCCCGACGCGCCGAAGACCTTGGTCTCCATCATGTCGCGCAACGCGGCCTCGGCCTCGGCGTGCGTGGTCGCGATGACGACGCCCTTCCCTGCCGCCAGGCCCGAGGCCTTGATGACGATCGGGACCGGCTGCTTGCGCACGTATTCCAAGGCGGGCGCGAGGGCACGGAACGTCTCCGAAGCGGCGGTGGGCACCTTATGGCGCACCATGAAATCCTTGCTGAAGGCCTTGCTGGCTTCGAGACGCGCGCCCGCGGCGAGCGGACCGTAGGCCGGGATGCCCGCGGCTTCGAGGGCGTCGACCACGCCGGCGGCGAGCGGGACTTCCGGACCGACGATCACGAACGTGGAGGCCGTGCGCCGGACAAGTTCCAGGACGGCGGCGGGGTTGGCGGCGTCGACGTCGAGGCATTCGGCCTCGAGCGCCATGCCGCCGTTGCCGGGAGCCACGCGGACCTTGGCCACGCGAGGGCTGCGGAGGCAGGCCTTGAGCAAGGCATGTTCCCGGCCGCCGGAGCCGAGGATGAGGACGTCGAGTTTTCCCTGCGTAGCCATGTCCCTACTACTGCGGGGTGTCGGGTTTGATGTGAACCAAAAACAGGGCCGGCCCGTTTCCGGACCGACCCAGCCTAAATTGGTGCTCAGGCCGGGACTTGAACCCGGACACCTTGCGGCACATGCACCTCAAGCATGCGTGTCTGCCATTCCACCACCTGAGCAATAAAGGAAGGTGCACGCTGGAACTCCTGACGGCTGGTGCAAGTAAAAAGCGATTGTGCTGATGCTTGCCAAGCGGTCATCTTTCCCAACGCTCACTTCCTCAATGTCCTCCGACTCGGCCGAAAACAACCCTCCCAAGGAAAAGTCCTTCGAACTGGACCTCTCTTCCCTTGGTTTCGGGCCCTCCTGGGTCAGCGGACCCTCCGAGAAGGTGAGCTCCGGCAACGGCGGACCCCGCCGCGATGGCGATCGCCCGCGCTTCCGCGACGGCCCCGGCGGCGAACGCCGCGGCCCTCCCCGCGACGGACAGAGCCGTGGACCTCGTCGTGACGGACCCGGCGCCGGCCCCGGCGGACCCCGTCGTGATGGCCCCGGCGGCCCCCGCCGTGACGACCGTCGTCGCGACGACCGCGGCCCTTCCCGCTTCGAAGACGCTCCGGTCTTCCGCCCCGTCGTCGCCAGCTCGTTCTTCCCGGATGACGCGAAGTTCGAGATCCTCGGCGGCGCGATGAAGAAGAGCAAGATGACCTACGAGCTCTTCGAGGTCGCCCGTCTGATCCTCGACAAGGAAGACCGCCTCTCGATCGTCATCCGCCACCTCGAAGCCGAGCAGCGTCCCGACGCCCTCCTCGCCGTCTCCGTCCCCGACGGCCATCCTTTCCTCACCGAGGCCGAAGCGGTCTCGCACGTGATGTCCCGCCACCTCGACAAGTTCTTCGACGTCGTCGAAGTCGAAGTCGAAGCCCCCAAGGGCGCCTTCCTGATGGTCGCGAAGTGCCCGCAGACCGGCAAGCTGCTCGGCGCGCCGACGCACCACAGCTACCAGCGCAACCTGCGCGAACACCACGCCCGCCATTGCCCGAACATGCCGTTCGACGCCTTCAAGGGCCGCCTCGAGATGGTCCGCGAACAGGAACAGATCGACGCCTGGCTGAAGTCGATGTCCACGCGCAGCGAATACGCGCCGAAGGACCGCAAGGAAGGCGAACCCGAGCGCCTCGAGTCCCTCGACGCCGCCCGCGGCTTCCTGCAGGCCTTCCGCAAGGACCTCGTGGTGAAGACCCATCCGTGGGTCCGCTTCGCCGGCCGCCTCCTCGAAGAGATGAATCCCGGCCCGCTCCGTGATTCCGTCCGCTACGCCCTCGAACAGCAGCGCGCCTTCCCCCTCGACACCGCCAACGGCATCCGTGGCCGCCTCCGCAAGGAAGGCTTCCATCTCTATAAGAAGGGCTCGAAGGGCATCACCTACGCCTGCGCCGTCCGCCGCCGCTGCCGCGACCCGAAGTCCACCTTCAGCGATCCGATGGCCAAGCTCTTCGACTCGCTCGACCGCAAGCCGGCCCAGCAGGCCAAGGACCTCGTCCTCGCCCTCGCCGGCGAGAACGCCGCCGACGCCGCCAAGGCGCAGGTGCTCACGGATCTCTCGTTCCTCATCGGCGAAGGCTACATCGCCAACCTCCCCGACGGCCGCCTCTTCGCCCAGCCCATCCTGAGCAGCCAGGCCCAGGCCAAGGAAGAAGCCGCCAACGACGAGGCCAGCGACGAGAAGTAAGCGAAGGCGCAAGGCGCCTTCGAGGGGACACGTGGGCAAGTGGGTACGTGGACAAGGGGTCACTCAAGGGGAGACCGGAGACCGGGATGTTAGCTGAGGACATAATGACCCCAGCTGATTAACCGGTCTCCGGTTTCCCTTTGGGTCTTGCTCCCCTCCCCTTGTCACCGTGTCACCTGGCCCACGTGCCCCCTGGAAATAAGCGCTCCGCGCTTATTTCCAATTCTCCGCGATCCACGGCGTGGGCAGCACGCGGCGATACCACTTGCCGCTGCGGCCGACGAGCGCGTCGGGCGGATTGGGGAGTCCGTGGAAGACGACGATCTTCGCGCCTTCGGGAATCTCGGGCGTCTGCCAGAACGAGAACGGGAAATATTTCACGCAGTGCTTCTTGAAGCTGCGGCACCACGTCTCGGGCCAGTAGCTGACCTTGCCCTGCGCGGTGAGGTGCGCGGTCAGGAACTCCTGCTCGTTGCGGTGGCGCTTGCGCACGGCGTCGAGGTTCGCGCGGAAATATTCGAGGACGTCCGGATAGGTGCCGGCACGCCAGCGGTAGACCGAGGAGTTGCCGGTGTAGTCGCCCTTCTGCCAGTCGCGGATGATCAGGAAGTCGCCGGGCTGCTGGAAGAACGCGTCCATGTTGCCGACGATGACGATGTCGATGTCGAGGAAGAGGATGTCGCCCTTGAGCTCCGGGCCGCCGGGCGCGGTCAGCGCGGGCGAGAACGAGACGAGCTTGGTCCAGCCGCGCTCCGGAGCGCCGGCCGGCAGCTCGAGGCTGGGAATCGGGAAGGTCTCGATGCCGGCGTTGAGTCCGGTCTTGTCGTCCGTCAGGCAGACGAAGCGATGCGGGATGGTCAGGTGGCGGCTCACCATGGAATGGAGACGGTTCACGTATTCCGGGCCGTACTTCTTGCCCCACTTCATGCAAAGGATGGTCGCCATGCTCCCGCCAGCGTGGGGATTCCCCGCCGAGGCTCCAGCCTGTTCTACTTGCGCGCGAAGAAGCGGACGTAGTCGAAGCAGGCCTCCGCCGGCCCTTCCACTTCCTTATGGACCAGGTGGCCGGCGACCTCCGCGACGGCGGCCTCCGGACTGCTGCCAAGGAAAGAGGAGACGCCCACCTGCAACCGGATCCGCCGGTCGAAATGCGGGAACGGCCTGGCATCCGCGAAGCCCACGAGCCGGCCATCGAAATAGATCCTGACTTCCTCCGGCGTGAACTCACAGCCCCAGACATGGTATTCTCTCGACAACACTGGCGCCTCCCAGACCTGCTTATCCATGGCGTAAACTACCGACGACGGCCGCATCGCCTTCGAGGGCACGTACCAGGAGACCTGAGATCTGTACCTGTCCGGCCAGAGCGAATCGTTGCTGAGGATTTCCAGCTGCCCGCGAACGCCTTCCTCGGCGTCCACGGCATGGAACGAAGTCTGCCACCCTCGGACCTCGGGGACCTTGAGGCTGGCCTCGTAATAACCGTAAAGGAATTGCCGCCTGCTGCTGACCTCTGCGTTGGAGTAAGGCAAATAAGCGGTGCCGCCTTTGTTCTGCCCCGTCAGCACCAACTGTCCGCCCCTCAGCGCGACGTTCTGCTTGCGGCACATGCTCGGGCCGCGTTGGCCTTCATGTTGCTCCCATCGTCCTTCATCCAACTTGGCGCCTTCGAACTCATCTCCCCAGGCATACGCGTAGCCGGGCAATGGACATGAGGGATCGGCGGCGACGAGCAGAAGCGGCGACAGCAGCAGCCCCAAGCGAAGCATCGTCCTCATGCCTCCATCCTATGACTCGCTTCTCCTTAGGCAACCCCTTGCATCCCCCCGGCTCCGGGGCATACTGTGGCCTCATGAGCGACGACTTCGACGGCGGCGACTTCGACAGTGGAAGACCGCATGGGAGACCTCTACGAAGACTCGCGCCCTCGCTCGGGCGGCTGCCTGCTCATCCTCGCCCTGCCCGCCCTGGCGCTGTGGTTCCTGGGGTAACGTCAGCACCGCGTGCTGGCCTAGTTGTCGCGCCTTAACGATCAAAGGGAAACCGGAGACCGGATGATGGGCTGGGGTCATCATGGCCACAGCTAACATCTCGGTCTCCGGTCTCCCCTTGATGGATTGGCTCAGGCCAACTGACCGTCGGGTCAACGGATCAACTCACTTCAGCGACCGCAGATACGCCACGAGATCGATAAGGTCCTTCTCGGCGAGCATGCCGTCCAGTCCGCTCGGCATGAGGCTGGTGGTCAGCTGGGTCGAAGAAGCGACGCTCTCCGTCGGCAGCAGGCGTTCCTGGCCGGAGGCTTCCTTGATCGTGATGCCTTCCGCCGAACGGGCCTTGATCAGGCCGAGCACGCTGGAGCCGTCGGTCAGCTGGAACGAGTTCAGGTCGTAGTCGCGGGCGATGTTGTTGCTCGGGAAGAGGATGCTCTCGACGAGCTCACGCTCGGCGCGGATGCCGCCGATCTTGCTCAGGTTCGGCCCGATCTCATTGCCCTTGTCGCCGATGCGGTGGCACGCGATGCAGGCGCCCCGGCCGGATTCATAGACGGCGCGGCCGGCGACGGGGTCGCCCTGCTTCGCGGCGGCCAGGGCGAGCGGCGCCAGGCGCTCTTTCTTGGCCTCATTGGCGGCGAGGGCGGCGTCGAACGAAGGTTCGAGGATCTCGTAGACTTCGCGCGGCAGGAAACCGAAGGCCTTGCGCACGAGGTCCGGCCGGAAGGTGCCGAGCATGGGCGACTTGCTCAAGGCGACGGCGATCTTCTTGCCGGTCTCCTTGGAGACGGACTTGTAGACCTGCGGGAGCGCGAGGGCGACGAGGAGTTCGTTCTGCTCCAGCGGGCCGGCGGTCGGCAGCAGCGCGAGGTAGGCGTCCCACTGCGCGGGCGTGAGCTTGGTGTTGGCCAGGCGTTCGGCGGCGTCCATGCGCAGGCCGGGGCTGGCGGGATCGACGAACAGGTCCGTGAGGAGCTTGAAAGCGGCGTCGCTGAGGCCTTCGCCGCTGCTGGAGAGCGCGAGCAACGCCTTGAGACGAAGCGAGGAAGGCTTCGCGGTGTCGACCGAGACGGCGTTGAGCGCCGCATCGAAACGCTTGTCCTTCACGCGGGCGAGCGCGTCGAGCAGGAGCGGCGAAGCGCCCTCGGCCAGCTGGGCCTCCAGCGGAGCGAGCCACTCCTTGGCGTTCACCTTGCCGGGCTGGGCGGCGATGGCGCGCAGCGCGGCCTGACGGACGGCGGCCTTCTCATGGCCGAGCATCTTGGCGATACCCTGGGCGACGCCGGGCTGGCCGGCGAGGGCGCTCGCGAACTTGCCCATGGCGGCCACCTGCGTGGCGGTGGGCGCGGGCTGCGCGAGCCACTGACCGAAGACGGGGGCGAGCACCTGGTCGGCGTCGGGCGCCTTGATCAGCGTAAGGTAGGCGTTCTTGGCGAGCGCGACGTCGGCGGAGTCCGCCTGAGCGAGCGCGAATTTCAGGACATCGCCGTAGTCGGATTCCTTGGTGCGGGTCTGCGAGACGATGCGGAGCAGACGGGCCTGCGCGACCGGGCCCTTAGCCGCGGCGAGATCGGCGGCGGTGAAGCCGGCGAGACGCATGCCGGCGGTGAGGATGGCGTGTTCGAGCACGAGGTCGGCTTCGCGCGTCAGCAAGCCGCGCACGGCTTCGGTGACGGCCGGCGACTTGCTCTCACGGAAGGTCAGGCCTTCGAGCCCGCGACGGACTTCGGCCTGATCGGCGGACGAGAGCTGGGCGAGGAGTTCGGCGTCGGTCTTGGGCTTGGCGAGCTCGAGGGGCTTATGGGCGGCGAGCACGGCGGCGTGCGCGGCCTTCCCTTCCGCGGTCCGGCGGATGCGGTAGATCATGCCCGGGACGTTGGCCGAACCCTGCAGGCTGGACGGGCAATGCGAATACCAGGTGCCGGTGTCGAAGACGATGAGCGAGCCGTCCGGGGCTTCCATGACGTCGGTCAGGTGCGCGCCCTTGCGGTCGACGGTGAAGAATTCGTGCTCGGTGGTACGATAGGTGGCGCCTTCCTTCTGCAGCTCATAGCGCAGGACCTTCTGGGAGTTGTACATGGTCACCATCAGCTGCAGGTTCGCGGGATCGGCGGCCCAAGGATGACCGTCCGCGGCGACGGCGTTGGCGTTCTTCCAGAAGGCGCAGCCGCTGGGCACCATGTGGCCGAGCTCGCGGAGGATGGGCATCCGCTCGTGGGTGCGCGGGAGGTCGGCGATGATGCGCAGGAAGTCCGGACGCTCATAGACGCCGCCGAGCTGCCACTGCATGAGGGTGTCGACGCGTGGGCTGCCGAAATAAAGGTTGGTGGTCCCGATCAGTTCGCCGGTAGGCGTGAAATCGAGGCCGGTGGGGTTGTCGGCGCAGCCGAGCGAGTGCCAGCGGACGTCGGAGCCGTCGGGCAGCATCGACCAGATGCCGCTGTTGAGGCCGGCATGCACGAGGGTGCCGTCCTTCTGCTTGATGGTGTGTCCCTTGCGACCGTGCGTCCAATAGAAGCGGCCGTCGGGATGCAGACGCGGGCCGTGGCAGTCCGCGCTGTTGGCGGTCCACTGGAAACCGCCGACGAGCAGCTCGCGCTTGTCCGCGACGCCGTCGCCGTCGGTGTCGGTGAATTTCCAGACGCCCGGGGTGTCGGTCACGTAGAGGCTTCCGTCGAGGAAGTACGCGCCCTTCGGGTAAGCCAGTTTGTCCGCGAAGACGGTGCTGCGTTCGAACACGCCGTCCTTGTCGCGATCCTCCAGGAGGAGGATGCGGTTGGGAAGGACGGTCTCGAACTTCTTCGGGCTCCAATTTACGCCAGCGGAGTCGCCCACGAACAGGCGACCTTGGTCATCGACGCATCCCATCGTGGGATTGGCAACCATCGGAGCGGTGGCGGCGACGACCATCTCAAAACCCGGTGGCAGCTTGGCCTTCGGGGTGTTCAGCGCGATCTGCTCCTTGGTGAGCTCGAGGAAGCGCGGACGGTAGGCGTAGGCCGGAAACTCCTCGCCGTCGCCATGTCCGGCGGGCTTGGCGGCGCCCCACTTCTCCTTGAAGGCGCCGAGCGGGAAGAGCTCGAAGCGACGGACGAACATCTCGGCGGCTTCGACCTGCAGGAGGATGCGGCCCTGGCTGGGCTTCACCTCGAAGGCCTCGTTCACCTTCACGCCGTTGACGAAATACTGGAGGGTGTCGCCCTTGGCGATGACCTCGAAACGGGTCCACTGGCCCGAAGGCGACTCGACGTCGTCCTTGCCGCGGAAACCAAGCGTGTCCTTCCAGTCGACGTCGCGCTTCTGCCAGTTGAGACGGCCGCCCTTCATGGTCTGGCGCGGATTGCCGGGCGTCCAGACCTTCTCCTTGTCGCGATCCAGGCCGACCTCGGCGCTGATCGACGTCTCGAGCACGGTGCCGTCCGCGAGCTTCGGCGCGAGGACGAGGATGTCGCCCACGCCGCCTTCGATGATCTGGGCCTCGATGCTGGCCATCCAGCTGCCGCCCACGGCGCCTTGCGGGCCGAAGCAGTGCACGAGGATACCGTTGTCGCGCGTGGCCTTGGCGCGCTTGCCCCAGGTCTTTTCGCCCCACTTGAACTCGATGACCAGATGGTAGTCCTTGAAGCTGTCGAGCGTCGTGATGCCGCCGTAGCCGTTGCCGCTGACGTGGAACAGGCCGTCGGGCTCGAACTTGAAGACGTTCTTAGGGTCGTCGACGATGTCGGCCTTCGGGTTGATGTGCATCTCGGCCTTTCCTTCGCGGAACAGGTCGAGCACGTTGATCTTCTTGGTGACGGCCTGCGCGACGGGTTCCGGCGGCAGGACGATCTTGGCGACCGGCTCCTTGTTCTGCGCGGACAGTCCGATGACGGACAGCAGCGCGAACACGAACGCGGCGAGGGGTTGGGTTCTCATGGGGTGAAGGGTAAGACGGCGGAGGGACACCGATGTTCCGACCCTCCCGTCACTCTTCAATCCTTTCGCATCTATTGAGCGGAATAGGTCATTATCAGAGCGGAATAGGAGGCAGGGCGGCCATTGCCATGGCCGCCGTTCGCGACCCGGCTCTCAAAGGGAAACCGGAGACCGGATGATTGGCTGGGGCTTAATCATGACCGCAGCATCCTATCCGGTTTCCGGTCTCCCTTTGGCTCTTTGGCTCTGGCCAACCGCGAACCGCTAACCGCTTCCACCTTACTTAAGTGAGGCTGACCACCCTTGGTCAGCCGCGCTGCCCGCCGCGCTCAACGCTACCTTGATTCCGACTGACTCACGACCCGCCGACCGGCCAAGCTATCATAGAATCTCGCGAGCGTGACATCCATCGCGACGCTCTTGCTGCCGAAATAGGGGAAGTGGCCGTAATAGAGCGAAAGCTGTTCGCAAGCTTCACGATATGAGCCGCCATGCGAGGCGACATAGAGGGCGCAAGCCAAGCCGGTCCGATCGGAACCGGCACGACAATGGATAAGCAGAGGCTTCGGAGCGTCGCGGAGCGCCTCGACAAGGTCGGCTACCTGCTTCGCTTCGAGTTCGTTTTTCGCGGAAATAGCAAAACTACGGAACACCACTCCTCGGAGCCGGGCGACCCTCGTCTCGCCGTCATACCATGAGTCGCCAGGCTGCTCGCCGCAGAGATTCAGCACGGATTTCACGCGATGGCGAGCGATCGCCTTCTCCAAGCCTTCGGCGCCGAGCCAGGAAGATCGGTAGATCACACCCTTCTCCACTTCATGGAAGTTACCAGCTCCATGCACGTAGGCATACGCGCCGCCGAAGAACAGCAGGATGGCGATCGCAAGTAAGCCGACGACGCGAAATGCACGGACGCAGGGGTGGCGCATGGGGAAGCGGGGCGCTCAAGGGAAACCTGACACCGGATGATTAGCTGGGGCTTAATCATGGCCGCAGCATCCTATCCGGTTTCCGGCCTCCCTTTGGCTCTGGCCAACCGCCAACCACTAACCGCTTCCACCTTACTTAGGTAGGACTGACCATCCTTGGTCAGCCGCGGGAGCAATCCTCCTGATACTCTATCCTCGATACTCCATACTCTGTCCGGGAAGGGAACGCCGGGCGTTCACTTTCCCGAGTACTCCTTCACCGCCCACTTCTTGAACTCGCCCTGAGCCTGGCCGCCTTTGCCCGGAAAGCCTTGATGCTGGACCATCCAGACGAGCACGAGCCCGTCCTTGGTGCGCACTTCCATGCCGGTGGCCTGGGCGCCACCGTGACCGAAGAAATCCGGGCCGACGTTCAGGCCGAGGCCATAGCTTTCCTTGAGGTCCTTGGGCGTCTGTCGCGAGGTGAGCTCCTTCAACGACGCGGCGCTGAGGTAGCGACGTCCGTCGAGCTCGCCGCCGTTGAGCAGCATGCGGCAGAACGTGGCGAC
>RGES01000350.1 GCA_009917805.1 Verrucomicrobiota bacterium | reverse complement strand
CCGCGGCGGGCTTCTTCGGCAGCGCGAGGATCTGCGTCACCGCTAGGCGCAGGTGGTCGTCGTCGTCCTTGGCGTTCGCCGGGATCTTTTCTTCCGGGATGCCGGTGAGGTGGATGTCGTTGAGGATGACCACCTCGGCGCCGCCGGTGGTGTCGAGCGCGGCGAGCCCGCGGAGCGGGAGCGCGAGGGTGGCGAGTCCGGCGAGTCGGAAGAAGCGACGGCGCGAGAGCGAAGCGTTCATGGGAAGGGTTTCTCGAGGGCGGCTTCGTAGACGGCGTCGACCAGGCAGTCGGAGCCGAGGGCGGAACGGAGCGGGTCGATGTCCGACGCGCTGTAGCCTAGGTGGAGGTGGCGGCACCAGCCTTGGGCCAGCGCGTATTTGCCGGACAGCACGCCGACAGCGGCGGACATCTTGTCCAACGTGAGGAGGTAGGAGTCCATGCCCTGGCTCTTGTCCAGCCAGTCCTTCTGCGAGGCGTGGGCGGCGAGCGCCTTGCGGGCCTGGTCCTGGACCGGGGCGACGTCGACGTAGAGGCCGGCGCGGACCTTCTGGCGCAGCGGCGTGCGCAGGCCGTGCGGCATCGCATGGTAGATCGTCACGTCATGCGCGTAGGTCGGGGCCGGCGGGACCGTGTCGAAGTTGGGCATCCCGTGGGTGAAGGCGGCCGACGTCGCCAGGCGGGCGCAGGCCATGTGGTCTTCCATGTAGTCCGACAGGGCGTGCGTGAGCACGATGTCGGCCCGGCTCTGGCGGATGACCGAGGCCACCTTGCGCATGACCTCGATGTCGAAGGTCAGCGTCATGTCGTTCACGACGGGCGGATAGAACTTCGCCCCGAGGATGCGCGCGGCCTCCTGGGCTTCGGCGAGCCGCACGGTGGCGGTCGTCGGGCCGTCCATCTGGACCGAACCGCCGTTGCCGGCGCAGAGGTCGAAGTAGTGCAAGTCCCAGCCGCGCTTCGCGAGCTGGAGCATGGTCCCCGCGGCGAAGTATTCGACGTCGTCGGGGTGCGCGAAGATGGCGAGGCAGGAGGGCATCGGCTCAGGCGACCTTGACCGGCTGGCCGCCGTTGGCCGCGCTCTGGTCGGCCGCGAAGATCACCTTGAACGTGCGGAGGGCGTCGCGGAAGCTCGTGAGCGGCATGTCCTGGTCTTTGTCGAGGGCGTCGAAGAAGGCCTGGAACTGGGATTGGTACGGGTGGTCGCTGACGTCGCCCGAATCGAGCATCTTCATCGAGAGCCCGCTCCACTGCGCCTTGTTGGTCTTCAGCTTCGACGAGTGGAACTTGTTGTCGAGGACGCTGCCGTGGCTGCCGACGAGGTGGGTATGGAAATAGTAGGGCTGCAGGCAGTCGACGATCGCGGCGCACTTCCCGACGGCGCCGTTCTTGAACTTCAGGATCGTGACGGCGGAAGTGTCGTACTCGTAAGGCGTGAAGTATTCGCTCTTCGACTTCGTGCTGAAGCTCGTGACCGAGTCGACTTCGCCCGGCATGCACATCAGGAGGGCGTCGAGGGCGTGGCAGCCGGCGGTGAGCAGGGCGCTGCCGCCGTCCTTCTTGCCGATGTTCCAGCGATACTGGCCGTACCAGGGGCCGATGCCGTGGTAGTAGTCGACTTCGCCGTAGTGGATGTCGCCGAGGAGGCCTTGGTCGATGACGGCCTTGGTGGCTTCCATCTGGCTGGAGAAGCGGCACTCGAAGCAGACGCAGCCTTTCACGCCGTTCTTCTCGGCGGCTTCGAAGATCTGCATGACCTCGGCCATCGTGTTCGCCATCGGCTTCTCGAGGATGAGGTGCTTCTTGGCCTTGGCGGCGGCGA
>RGES01000349.1 GCA_009917805.1 Verrucomicrobiota bacterium | reverse complement strand
TCGCCGCCGCTCGGGAGCGGGACGCGACGCTGGAAGAGCTGCTCGATCTGACGCTCGATGTTATAGCGCTCGAAGACCGGGATGGGGTCGGCGTACAGTTCGACGCGCGAACGGGAACGCGGCGAGACCTCGCCGACGAGGTCCTGCACCAGCTTGAAGTCCTCGGGGTTGTCCACGAGGATGCGGTCGACTTCCTCCGTGAGGAAGTCGCGGACGGTGCGCTCGATCAGGCCGGGCTCCTGGTAGAGGAGGACCGGCTTGCGGTCCGGGGCGTTGATCTTCTCGACGATGGCCTGCCAGCGCTTGAGCAGCATGTGCAGGTCGCGGACGAACCAGCGGGCCTGCTTGCCCTCGCCGGCGGTGCGGATGATGACGCCCATGCCCTCGGGGATGGTGAGGGAGCGGAGGATGTCCTTCAGGCGTTCGCGCTCGGAGGATTCCTCGATCTTGCGGGAGACGCCGCACGCGCCGCTGAAGGGCATCAGCACGAGGTAGCGGCCGGGCAGCGCGATGTTGGTGGTCGAGCGGGGACCCTTGGTGCCGATCTGGTCCTTGACGACCTGGATGACGATGTCGGAGCCGGCCGGGAAGAGCTGGGGGATGTCCTTCGCCTGGTAGCGGGCCTTGCGCTGCTTCTGCTCGGCGGATTCGTTGTCGCGGATGAACTCGACCTGCGAGTCGTTCGCGGCCGGGAGCATGTCCCAGTAGTGGAGGAAGGCGTTCTTGGGCTGGCCGATGTCCACGAAGGCGGCCTTGAGGCCTCCCTCGAGGTTCTGGACGCGGCCCTTGAAGATCGCGCCGACCATGCGGTTCTCGCCCTTGTGCTCGATCTCGAACTTGTCGAGGACGCCGTTGGTGAGGAGCGCGACGCGCTTCTCCAACGTCTCGGCGTTGATCACGAGCTCTCGGTAGACCGCGCGGTCCTTGGAGAAGTGCTTGACGATGCGCTGGAGCAGCGGGAGCTCCTTGCGCCGGCGCGCGGCCTCCTCCGCCAGCTTGCGCTGGTCGATGAGGGCGTTCGGGGCGTCGCCGCCCTCGGGGATTTCGTCGTGGATGTCTTCGGGTTCGGTGTGGTCGGGCATCGGGTCAGGCGGTTAAGCCGGTTGCCGGAGGACCTCCGCCTTCGCCGCCGCCGGCCGAATGCCGGTGGACGCTCTGGACTAATCCAAGGAGCAGGAAGCAGCTGAGCACGAAAGACCCTCCGTAGCTGAGGAAAGGAAGGGGGACCCCGGTGACGGGCATCAAGTCGATGTTCATCCCCACGTTGACCACGACGTGCGTGCCGAGGATGGCGGCGGCGCCGAGGGCGAGGAGGGAACCGAAACGATCGGCGGCGCGGGCCGCGGTGCGGACGACGCGCCAGAACAGGAGGGCGAAACCGACGATCACCGAGAGGGCGCCGGTGAAGCCGATCTCCTCGGCCATCCCGGAAAAGAGGAAGTCATTGTGCGCGGCGGCCTCGGGCAGGTAGCCGAAGCGGGCTTGGGTGCCGTTGCCGACCCCCTGCCCCGTCAGGCCGCCGCGGCCGACCGCGATGTTCGCCTGGCGGACGTTCCACGTGACGCCGAGGCCCTTGGGGTCGATGACCTGCGGCGCGACGAAGGACATGATGCGCTCGCGCTGGTAATCCTTGAGCAAGAAGAACCAAGCGGTGGCCTCGTGCTTGCCGCGGATCGCCCGGGCCGGATCCTTGTCCTCCTTGTGCTCCTGGGAATAGGCCACGACCTTCGAGGAATACTCCACGAGGTCGACCGCCACCAAAGCCCCCAAAAGGAGGGAAACCGCCCCCGCCACCAAGAAGAACCTGTAGGTCAGGCCGGCGACATAAA
>RGES01000348.1 GCA_009917805.1 Verrucomicrobiota bacterium | reverse complement strand
CACCCGGCGATGGAGAAACTCGACGAGCTCCTGGCCAAGCGCTTCGCCGCGGAACCCAACAAAGGACCCTTCGAGCAGCTCGCGACGTTCGTCGTGCTGATCCGCGCCCATGGCTGGGGCCCCCTGCGGGAGACGCTCCGTTCCTACGCCAAGGACGCCGCCCCGAAGGGCGCGACCAAGGAGCAGCTGCAGAGCATCTTCGCCGAGCGCTACGGCAAGGCCGCCAAGGCCGACGTGAGCGACTACTTCGAGAAGATGGGCTACCATGTCGAGTCGACCGCCAAGGCGACCCTGAAGGGCTTCCCAGCCTTCAAGCCGACCCTGCCCTCGCCCGCTAAGTGACGCTCCCGCAACGGTTCGCAGGGCGACGCCTTCTGCCTCGCCCTGAGGGCTTATTTAAACTTACTACGCTTCCGCCGGCCCTCACCGGCGTCCACCGACCATGTCCCTCATTTCCCGCCTTTCCGCCCGCCTCCAGAACCACCCGAAGCGCATCGTCTTCCCCGAAGGCGCCGACGCCCGCGTCATCCAGGCCGCCCGCCAGTTCGTCGTGAAGAAGCTCGGCGTGCCGATCCTCGTCGGCGACCGCCAGCGCATCAAGGTCAACGCCGCCCGCCTGAACATCAGCCTCGAAGGCATCCGCCTCGTCGAACCCGAACGCAGCGACGAACTCAAGGGCTTCGCGGAGAAGCTCGCGGCGATCCAGCGCTACGGCAACACGAACCTCCAGGGCGATCCGGCCGAACTGGCCCTCAACCCGAACTACTTCGCCTGCCTGATGGTCGCCACCGGCGGCGCCGACGCCCTGATCTCCGGCGCGACCACGCACGCGGCCTCCGGCCTCCGCGCCATCCTCCAGGTGATGCCCCGCCAGCAGGGCGTCGAGACGGTCTCCTCGATGCAGATCCTCGAATCCGAAGAAGGTAAGTTCGGCATCGAAGGCGTCCTCTTCCTCGCGGATTGCGGCGTCATCCCGGAACCGACCGCCGAACAGCTCGCCGACATCGCGGTGACCACCGCCGGCCTCGCCGGCCACCTCACCAACACGACCCCGAAGGTCGCGATGCTCGCCTACTCGACCCACGCCGCCAACCCGCGCCTCGCCTCGGTCAAGAAGGTCCAGGTCGCGACCGACCTCGCCCGCCGCAAGGCCCGCGAACTCGGCATCACCTGCGACATCGACGGCGAGATGCAGGCCGACGCGGCCATCAACCCCTTCGCGGCGCAGTCCAAGGAAGTCGAAGGCGCCGTCGCCGGCCGCGCGAGCGTGCTGATCTTCCCCGACCTCAACGCCGGCAACATCGCCTCGAAGATGGCCCAGCATATCGCCGACATCCCGGCCTACGGCCAGATCCTCACGGGCCTCGAACGCCCCGCCGCCGAGATCTCCCGCGGCGCCAGCGCCCACGACATCTTCGGCACGGCGGTCATCGTCGCCGCCCAGGCGGTCGACAAGTCCTACCTCTTCCCGAAGCTCAAGGACGGCCCCGCCGCCTGACCATGGCCGTCCGCAAGCGCTTCGCCGAGAACGTCCCCGGGCTGCTCCTGCGCCCGATGAACCTGGACACGCGACGGATCTTCGTCGCGGCGACGCGCATGAACGACGGCAAGACGACCACCTGCCTCGGCCTCACGGCCGCCCTCCAGGCGATGGGCCTCCCTGCCGCCATCGCCGATTCGACCATACGCGTCAGCCTGGGCTGGTCGACACGGGACAGCGACCTCGACCGCCTGGTCGCCGCCTGGACGCGGCTGCGCGACAGGACGCGCTCGAACCGCGGCTGCGATGCGGCGTAGGATGGCAGCGTGAGCGCCCAGGCCAACCGCCC
>RGES01000347.1 GCA_009917805.1 Verrucomicrobiota bacterium | reverse complement strand
AGGTAGGTCTTGCCGTAAAGCTTGTCCGTCGGGGCGCCGGACTCGTCGTGGTCGGCGGGCGGGGGCATGTACGGGTTGGCCTGGTCGACCGAGGCGCGGGCCTTGGCGATCTTCTCGCCGAGACCGAGGTCGAGCTGGACGCCGTCCACCCAGATCGAGTGATACGAAGTCGTCTTCGGCAGCAGCGCGCGGGTCAGCGTGAAGGAGTCGTCCTCGATGGCCTGGGTGATCGCGTCGACCGGAGGATTGGAAGGAGCGGTGACGTTGCGGTTCACGTCGCCGCACGTGGCGAGGGTGGAGGAGAGGGCTTCGTTGATCGACTTGATCAGGCTGCCGATGCCCTGCTGGAGCACGCCGTGGAACTGGAAGGTCTGGCGCGAGGTGATGCGGAGCGTACCGTTGGCGAAGCGACCCGAGAGCTCGTCGTAGACGAGATACTGGGCGGCCGGGACGATGCCGCCGGTCTGGCGGGTGCGCACCATCACGGAGTATTCCTTGGCGACCTTGCGCTTGTCGCGGTCGTCCTGCTGGTAGATGCCGTGGAACTTGATGAACTGCTCGTCATCGCCGCTGAAGCGGTCAGCCGCGGGGTTGGCGAGGGTTTCGCGGATCGTACCGGAAAGGTCGGGCTTGTCGGCCTTCAGGAGTTCGTTCTTTGCGAGGGGCTTGCCGGAGGTAGGGTCCATGATTTAATACTTGATAAGATGGGTTAGGATTACATAAATAGGGGTCAAGTTTAAATAAATGGTAAATTGCGACATCGGCCGGGTGGCCTTCGTCGGTGCAGGACCGGGCGCCCCCGACCTGATCACCGTGAGGGGCCTGCGTCTGCTCAAGCAGGCGGATGTCGTCATCCATGACGCCTTGCCGGGCGACGCCTTGCTGGAGGAAATCCCGGCGACCACGAAGATCGTCCCGGTCGGGAAGCGCTGCGGCGTGCACTCGATGACGCAGGACGAGATCAACGCCGTCATCGTTCGTGAAGCGCGCCAGGGTGGGCTGATCGTCCGCCTGAAGGGCGGCGACCCGGGCGTCTTCGGTCGTCTCGGCGAAGAGATGGACCATCTCGCCGCTCATGGCATTCCTTTCGAAGTCGTCCCCGGCGTCACCGCCGCGACGGCCGCCGGCGCGGATGCCGCGTTTCCGCTGACGCATCGCGGTAAGGCCGCCTCCGTCACGTTCCTGACCGGTCACTGCGCCGATGGCAGCGACCAGAATTGGAAAGCGCATATCGAGACCGGTGCGACGCTCTGCCTTTACATGGGCGCGAAGTCGCTGCCGTCCGTCGCCGTGAAGCTCATCGCCGCCGGCGCCAAGGAGGATCTCCCGATCCGACTGCTTTCAAAGGTCTCGCAGGATGGCGCGTCCGACGTGCTCACCACGCTGACCGACCTCGCGTCCGGTAAGGTCGACGTCTCCGTGCTGCCCACGCCGCTCATCGCGGTCGTCGGCGCGGTCGTCGCTCCGCCTCGTCATGCCGGCCTGATGGGCCGCATCGCGGCGTTCGCCTGATTTCAGGCCTTTTTCCGGCGCCTGGTGCGGAAGTAGAGTACGGGCGCCAGTGCGATCAGGAGCGTGGTCGCATGAAGAAGAATACCGTGATCCCAAGGGTCCGGAAGCAGTCGGCTCAGTAGGAAGGGCATGGCGAATAACGAGAGCAGGTAGATCCATCTGCGTCGCCAGTCGTAGGTACGGTCTCCCGCCAAGCGTTTCTCCAAGAGTGATGCCAGGAAGGGGTTTTCGCCGAGCAACGGGCTGAGTTTCCAGCGCAGGCCGGCGGGCGCATGCTCCTTCGCGATAGTCGCGACGTCACCGTCAGGGCCGGCGTGA
>RGES01000346.1 GCA_009917805.1 Verrucomicrobiota bacterium | reverse complement strand
ACGGTCCTGAGCTTAGTCCGTGAAGCGGAAGAGGGCCACGTCGCCGTCCTTGAAGAGGTACGACTTGCCTTCGAGGCGGTAGCGGCCGGCGTCGCGGGCGGCGGCGACCGAGCCGTTCTTCACGAGGTCCTCGTAGGAGACCACTTCGGCCTTCACGAAGCCCTTTTCGAAATCGGTGTGGATGACCGCGGCGCACTGCGGGGCGGTCATGCCGCTGCGGAAGGTCCAGGCGCGGACTTCCTTTTCGCCGGCCGTGAAGTAGGTGGCCAGGCCGAGGAGATGGTAGGCGCCGCGGATGAGCGAGGAGACGCCGGAGTCGGTGACGCCGAGCGACTGCAGGAATTCCGTGGCTTCGGCCGGCGAGAGGTCGCAGAGCTCGGCTTCGACCTGCGCGCAGATCACGACGTGCTCGCAGCCGTGACGCTTGCCGATGAGTTCGGCGACGGCGGCGACGTGCTTGTTCTTGGACGGGTCGGCGAGGTCGGCCTCGGCCACGTTGCAGGCGAAGAGGACCTTCTTGGAGGAGAGCAGGTTGTAGGCCTTGAGGCGGGCGCGCTCGTCGTCGGTCACGTCCATCGAGGAGGCCGGCAGGTTCTCGTTGAGGTGCTTCACCAGGCGGGTGAGCAGCTCGACGTTGGCGATGGCGTCCTTGTCCTGGCTGCGGACCTTCTTCTGGTTGCGGTCGAGCTGCTGTTCGGCGGACTGGATGTCGGCCAGGATGAGTTCGGTCTCGATCACGCCGATGTCGCGGACCGGGTCGACCTTGCCCATGCTGTGGACGATGTCGTCGTTGTCGAAGCAGCGCACGACGTGGATGATGGCGTCGCACTCGCGGATGTTGGAGAGGAAGTCGTTGCCCTTGCCTTCGCCCTTGGAGGCGCCGGCGACGAGGCCCGCGATGTCGACGATGTCGATCGTGGCCGGGATGACAACCTTGGTGCCGGCGATGACCTGCAGCTTCTGCATGCGGTCGTCAGGCACGAGGACGACGCCGACGTTGGGCTCGATCGTGCAGAACGGGTAGTTCGCCGCTTCGGCCTTGCGCGAGCGCGTCAGCGCGTTGAAGAGGGTCGACTTGCCCACGTTGGGGAGTCCGACGATGCCTGCCTGGGTCTTTGCCATGGAAGAGGCAACGTGGGCATCCGCCCCGCCGAGGTCAAGAGCCGCCGTCAGGGGGCCAGCGACTGAGCCTGTTCGCTGAGCTCCGGATCAGGCAGCACCACCTCATCCTTCGGCTGGGGCTGGCCGCGCACGATGCGGGCCACGGCGAGGCGCCCGCGGACGGACGTGAGCTCCAGTACGGCGGAGGCGTTGAGCTGAGGGTCGCGCGAAATCACCTGCAGGCCCTCGCGCACGACCGTGCCCGGGATGAGCAGGACCGGCACGGAGGTGCTGCGGAGAGGGTAGCCTTGCACGAAGCCCACGCGGGCGTTGCGCGGAGCGCCTGCCGGGAGCGCGAACGGGTTCGGCTCCTCGGCGGGCTTCTTCGGCTTGAACACGGCGCAGCCCGTCAGCAGCGCGAGCAGCAGACAGACTGGGCCGAGACGGTTCACTCGCGGTGCGGGGCGCCCGGACCTTCCGGCGGCTTGCCGATGAAGGCGGCGAGGGCGGAGTTGGGCGGCAGGCCGCCGGGGAGACCGCCGGGCGAGAGCGGACCGGGGGTCTGCTCGGCCTTCTCGTCTTCGGAGATGAACTGGTCGAAGCCGGGGCCCGACGTATCGAGCTCGCCTTCGAACATGCCCTGGAGCTGGCGCATGCGCGTCGGGTGGCGCATCTTGCGGAGCGCCTTGGCTTCGATCTGACGGATGCGTTCGCGGGTCACCTTGAAGT
>RGES01000345.1 GCA_009917805.1 Verrucomicrobiota bacterium | reverse complement strand
GCCGGCGAACTCCGGACGCTTGGCGAGCTGGAGGGCGGCCCAGATGTTGGCGCCCGAGGAGATGCCGACGGCGAGGCCTTCGCGGACGGAGACTTCCTGCGCGGTGGCGAAGGCGTCTTCGTTGGAAACCTGGATGACTTCGTCGATCAGGGAGACGTCGCAGTTCTTCGGGACGAAGCCGGCGCCGATGCCCTGGATCTTATGCGGAGCAGGCTGCACGGGCTGGCCGGACATGGTCTGGGTGATGACCGGCGAAGAGACGGGCTCGACGGCGATGGCGCGGAACTTGGGGTTCTTGCCCTTGATCACGGAAGCGACGCCGGTGATGGTACCGCCCGTGCCGACGCCGGCGACGATGGCGTCGACCTTGCCCTCGGTGTCTTCCCAGATCTCGACCGCGGTGGTGCGGCGATGCACTTCCGGGTTGGCCGGGTTGTCGAACTGCATCGGCATGAAAGCGTTCGCGCCGATCTCGTCGCGGAGCTGCGACGCGCGCTCGATGGCGCCGCGCATGCCCTTCGCGCCGGGGGTCAGGACGATCTCGGCGCCGAGGAGGCGCAGGAGGACGCGACGCTCGACGGACATCGTCTCAGGCATCGTGAGGATGCAGCGGTAACCGCGGGCGGCGGCGACGAAGGCGAGGGCGATGCCCGTGTTGCCGGAGGTCGGCTCGACGATCGTGCCACCCGGCTTGAGGCGGCCGTCACGCTCGGCGGCGTCGATCATGGCGCGACCGATACGATCCTTGACGCTCGAGAGCGGGTTGAAGAATTCGAGCTTCACCAAGACTTCGGCGTGAAGACCTTCGGTGACCTTATTCAGTCGCACGAGGGGCGTGTGACCGATGGTGTCGAGAACGCTGTTGTAGATAGCCATGGGGTTAATGATTAGTAGTTGAGTAATGATTAATGGATTACCCCCTGAGCCCTTGCAATAAAAAAACCCGGGGGACCGGGTTTCTAGGGAATCAATAGCGGCGCTTGGGCGGAGGACCCGGGGGGCGCGGGGCCGTATCACGCAGACGGAAGATGATGCGGGCTTGGGTCAGATCGGCCGGGCTCATCTCGACCTTCACGCGGTCGCCGGGGTTGATGCGGATGAAGTTCTTGCGGAGGCGGCCGGAGATACGTCCCAGCACCACGTGCTTATTGGGGAGCTCGATCCGGAACATGGTGCCAGGAAGCACCTGCAGGATTTTGCCTTCGAGTTCGATAACGGGTTCTTCAGCCATGCCTTATGGGCCGCAGTGCATCCCTAACCGGGGAGAGAGTCAATCACCGTAGTGAGGCCTTCCTCCCCTCTTGCCACCGGCCTCGCAGGGGCAATCCTGCCCGCCATGGAAGGCGAAGCCTCGACCCCCCGCCCCGGGCTTGTTTGCCCGTTCGAGAAGATGCGCCCTTCCCAGCTGAACCGGGACGACGCCTTCTACATGGCCCTGGCCTTCAATCTGGCGGTCGACGCCTGGCGCATCGACGAGGTCCCGATCGGCGCGATCATCGAGCGCGGCGGCGAGATCATCGCGGCCGCCCACAACGAGGTCGAACGCGCCAACGACCCGACCGCCCATGCCGAGATGCTGGCGATCACCCAAGCCGCCAAGAAGATCGGCGACTGGCGCCTCAACGAGTGCAACCTCTACGTCACCAAGGAGCCCTGCCCGATGTGCTCCGGCGCCACGATCATGAGCCGGCTGAACCGCGTGGTCTACGCCTGGGGCGACCCCAAGATGGGCTGCATGGGCGGCGCCGTCGAACTCCACAGCCTCCCGAAGCTCAATCATCGCGTCCAAGTGACCTCCGGCGTCCTCGAAGGACCCTGCCGCGAGATCCTG
>RGES01000344.1 GCA_009917805.1 Verrucomicrobiota bacterium | reverse complement strand
GAAGACGATCACCTTGTCGCCCGGATTGCAGGCGGTCATCATCGCGACCATCATCGCTTCGGTGCTGCCGCAGGTGACGACGAGGTGCTGGTCGGGGTCGATCGCCAGGCCGCTGAACCGGTTGATCTTCTTGGCGAGGGCCTGACGGAAGCGCGGGGCGCCCCAGGTCACGGCATACTGGTGATGCGGACCGCGCGTGGCGCGTTCCAAGGCGGCCAGCAGTTCCTCGGGCGGGGAGAAGTCCGGGAAGCCCTGCGACAGGTTGATGGCCCCGTGCTGGTTGGCCAGGCGGGTCATCCCGCGGATGACGGATTCGGTGAAACCGGCGAGACGGCGGGCGGTCGAAGGCATGCGGCAGGATAGCAAACAGGCCGGCCCGCAAGCAACCCTAGGCCTAGGGGTTGACCCCAAGCGAACGGCGACCCTGAATGGGCGCTCGGCGGAACCCCTCCCGCCCCTCCCCTGTCCCATTCGCAGATGCGTCGTCTCGTCCCCCTTTTCCTCGGCCTCGCGGCCCTCGCCGAAGCGCAGTCGGCGCCGGCATGGTCCTTCGATGGCGCCGCCCGTCCCGAGCTCACCGCCGTCGGCGGCGTCACCTTCAAGCAGGCCGGCCCGCGTCGTCCGGACTATCCGCGTTTCGAACAGACCAACGAGGCAGCGACCTTCGACGGCAAGGGTGCCCGCCTCGAGATCAGCGACCCCGGCGCCGGCAGCCTCTTCGACTTCAAGAACGGCGATGCGCTCACGCTCGAGGCCTGGGTGCGACCCGACGGCCTGCGCAAGGGCGAGAACGCCACGATCATCGGCAAGGGCCGCACCGACCCGAAGGCCGCCAACCCGAGCAACCAGAACTGGGCCATGCGCCTGCGCGTGCTCTACGACACCGCCTGCCTGAACTTCCTCTTCGCGACGCCCGCGGCCAAAGGCGTGCAGTGGCACCGCTGGACGACTCCGACCGGATTTGCCAACGACCGCCGCTGGCACCATGTCGCCGTGCGTTACGAGTTCGGCAAACCCGACAGCATCCGCGGCTGGATCGACGGCAAGGAGATCAAGGGCTCGTGGGACATGGACGGCGAGACGACGGCCGAACCGATCGTCGACGACGCCCCGGTGTGGATCGGCTCTTCGCAGGGCGGCCTACCCAACAGCAGCTTCCGCGGCGCGATCGATGAGATCCGCCTGCATCGGTCGCTCGTACCCTCCCAGGAGATCGCCGACCGCTTCGCCACCACCCTACCGCCCGTCGCCAAGGATGAGATCGCCCAGGTCGGCCCCAGCCCCAACGCCGGTAACGACAGCGCCAGCGGGGTGAAGGCCGCCAAGGCGCCGGAAGTCGCCCGCAAGGCCCCGAAGGTCGACTGGACCACCGTCACCAACGGCCAGGTGCGCGTCGAACTCTGCGAAGACTGGAAGCCGACCGCCAACGTCTGGCCCGAGAAGCCGCCGGTGGCCACCGATAGCTACGCCGCGCCGGCCTTCGGCTTCGCGCGCGTGCCCGAGAAATACGTCGACACCGGCGTGCGCGCCGAACGCGGCCATCCTTACCTGCTCCGTGCGCTCGGCGTCGTGAAGCTCCCCGCCGGCAAGCATCGCCTGCTGCTCCGCGGACGCGGCGCCTCCGCCCTCTTCATCGACGGCAAGCTCCAGCTTCAGACCCCGTTCCCTCCTCCCGCCACCGATGCCAAGCCCGTCAAGGATCAGGATCGGTTCCTCGACCTGGGCGGCGACTTCCGCTTCGCCCCTCCGGGCAATCGCGACGCCTGGGTCGAATTCGAATCCAAGGGAGGCGAACACCGGGTCGTGCTGGAATCCGTCGTCGGCTTCATGATCCTGAACGCCAAG
>RGES01000343.1 GCA_009917805.1 Verrucomicrobiota bacterium | reverse complement strand
CACCCAGCCTTCGGCGTCGGTGTCTTCCGCTTCGCGGAGGCGTTTGCGCAGGAGTTTCTCGGGCGAATCGATCCAGACCTTCACGACCGAGGTGCCATCGGCGGCCAGGAGTTCTTCGAAGGTGCGGAGCGACTTCAGGCGCAGGCGGAGGGCGTCGCCGGAGAGTTCATCCTGGGCGGCCTCGACGGCGGTGCGGGTCAGCCAGTCGCCGACCACGATCGTGATGCGGCCCTTGGCCGGCATGTCCTGCCAATAAGGCCAGAGGAACGGGTGCTTCGGATGGGCCTGCGACGTCGGCGCGCAGATGCGGACCGAGCGCGAGTCGAACCATTCCGTGAGCTGGTTGGCGAGCTCGGAGGCCGCGAGGCGGTCGTTGCCGCCGATGACGATCACCGCGCCCTGTTGCTTCGTCACGAGGCGGCGCTGGGCGGCCAGGAGGCGGAGGTGGAGGGCGGAGCGGGATCGCTCGAGTGCGCTGCGGGTGGCCATCGGGGTGACTATGCAGGACGCTTCCGCCGATGGGAAGCGCGTTTGAGTGACAGGACCGTGACGGCTCAGCCCAGGAGCCCCGCGATGTCGGCCACGTAGACCTGACGGCCGCCGGCGTGGGCCGAGTCGAAGCAGAACTGGCGACCGCTGCGGCTGGCCGAGGGATGCGTGTCGCAACGCCATTCGCCCGTATACGCGGGCGGGGCGGGGAAAGCGCCGACCGGGACGCGACGGTTCGTCGGGATGTGGTAGAGGTAAGGATTCTGGAGGCGATCCTTGCCCTGTGGGTAAGTGTCGTTGAGCACCCACTCGTTGTTCGTGTTCGGGAGGTAGGTATTGTGGCCGTTGGCCGGCATCGCGTCCTTGCCGACGACCGTCACCTCATCGCTCAGGTCCTTGAAGAGGTAGAAGCGCTCGCCGTGGGAAGGGTGCCAGGCCCAGGCGAAGATATGCTGCGGGTCGCGCCAGACGAAGTGCGACGTGCCGCCGTTGGGATCCATCACGTGGACCTTGCCGCCGTTGACGTCGATCGTCAGGGCGCGGGTGCGGAAGCCCGCCTTGTCGCCGGGCGTGCGCCAGCGGTGGAGGAAGAAGAGGCGCGTGCCGTCGGTGTTGCAGAGCAGATGGTTGAACCAATGCACCGAGTCGGGCCTGAAGGCCGCGGCCGCCGGGCCGGTGAACGGGAGCTTCGCCGCGTCGGCGAGCGAGAAGAGCAGGCGCTGCCGCCCGCTGGCGACATCCATGCGCCAGATGCCGACGTCGTCGGGCGCCTTGACGAGCTTCCACGGGTCGCGTTCGGCGCCCGTGGCATAACCGTAGCCCGGGCGGGTGACGTCGAGGCGCGCGAAGTCGGGCGCGAAGGCCGTCTTGCCGTCGGGGCTGAACGTATAGAAAGGATGAGGCAGCGTGCGCGTACGGCCGGACTTCACGTCGAGGATGCGCGTGACGAATTGGCCGCCCTCGCGGTCGTTCCAGGCCACGTCGCGGTCCGAGCCCGGGACCCATTGGAGCATGCAGCCCTGCTGCCAGTTCCAGGCGTTGGAGCCGCCCAGGTCGATCCAGCGGTCGCCGTCCTGCGTGTCGACCATCCCGACGCGGATCGAATCGGCCTTCGTCGGCGAACGGCCTTCGAAGCTCGTCTCGTTCGCCAGCACGAAGCGGTCGTCGGCGGAGAACAGGAACTTGTCGTAGTAGCCGCGCCAGTGGAATTTCGGGCCGCGGGTGATCGGGCGGATGCGGGCCGTCGCCGGCGCCGTGGCGCAGCCCGCCAGCGCCCCGAGCGAGGCGAAGGCGGAGAGTTTCAGGAAGTCGCGGCGGGGGAGCATGTAAGAGTATAGAGTATTGAGTATGGAGTATAGGG
>RGES01000342.1 GCA_009917805.1 Verrucomicrobiota bacterium | reverse complement strand
CCCTGCGGGGGGTGCCTAACACCCTTTGGGGAAACCGACCACTCATGGCCTCCTCGAAATCCAAGGGCCGCGTTTCCCTAGACGAACGCTTTTACCTGTCCGCGGACGACTTCTTCCCCGCCAACGCCGGCCTCGGCCTGACGTACGACGACGTCTCCCTGGCGACGCGCTATTCCGAGGTCCTCCCTCGGATGACCCGTCTCGATTCGTCCCTTTCCGACTCCCTCGCGCTCTCCCTGCCCATCGTCTCCTCCGACATGGATACGGTCACCGAGCACCGCATGGCCATCGCGATGGCGCTCAACGGAGGTCTCGGTCTCCTTCACTATAACATGCCCGAGGCCGACCAGGTGGCCGAAGTCCGCCGCGTGAAGAACCACATCCACGGCATGATCGGCGACCCCGCGGTCGTCTCGGCCGACGATACCATCGCCCAGGTCCTCGCCCGCATCGAGCGCGACGGCCTGGCCTTCAGCACCTTCCCGGTCACCGCCCCCGACGGCACGCTCCTCGGCCTCCTGCCCGGCAGCACCGTCAAGGAGCGCCACGGCCAGCGCAAGGTCGCCGCGGTCATGATCCCGCGCGACAAGGTCTTCACCGTCGGCGAGAAGGATCTCGGCAAGGATCCCATCGCCACCGCCGACCGCAAGTTCTCCGACCACGTCGGCCAGAACAAGCTGCTCGTGGTCGACGCGAAGAACAAGCTGCGCGGCCTCTTCACCCTGAGCGACATCGAGCGCATCTCCGAAGAGTCCCGCGCCCACGTCCGCCCGACCCGTGACGCCGATTTCCGCCTGCGCGTCGGCGTCGCCATCTCGGTGCCTCGCACGGCCGAAGGCGAGATCGACCGCGCCCGCCTGCTCGCGCACGTCGGCGCCCTCGTCGACGAAGGCGCGGACGCCCTCGCGATCTCCACCGCCCACGGCCATACCAAGGGCGTCGGCGACGCGCTCCGCCTGCTCCGCAAGTCCCACAAGCACATCACCCTCATCGCCGGCAACGTCACCAGCGGCGAGGGCGTCGAGTTCCTCGCCGCGGCCGGCGCCGACACGGTCAAGATCGGCCAGGGCCCCGGCTCCATCTGCACGACCCGCATCGTCGCGGGCGTCGGCATCCCGCAGCTCACCGCGCTGTACGTCGCGTCGCGCGCGGCCGCCAAGAAGGGCGTCCGCATCCTCGCCGACGGCGGCATCACGAAGAGCGGCGACATCGTCAAGGCGCTCACGCTCGCCGACGCGGTCATCCTCGGCGGCCTCCTCGCCGGCAGCCGCGAAGCGCCGGGCAAGCTGATGGAGATCAACGGCAAGACCTATAAGGAATACCGCGGCATGGGTTCGCACGAAGCCATGCGCAAGGGTTCCGCCGCCCGCTACGGACACTCCGCCAGCGGCAAGTTCAGCAAGGTCGCCGCCGAAGGCATCGAAGCCCTCAAGGAAGTTTCCGGCACCGTCGACCAGGTGCTCGGCACCCTCGCCGGCGGCGTCCAGAGCGGCCTCGGCTATCTCGGCGCGGCCAACCTCGCCGAACACCGCAAGCGCGCCCGCTACATCCGCGTCACGCCCGCCGGCCAGCGCGAAGCGGCCCCGCACGACGTCATCGAAATCAAGGCGGGCTCCTGAACCTTTCCATGGCAGCGTTCTTCCGAGGGCTCATCCTCTTCCTTTTCGGCGCGATCGTCGGCGCCGGCGGCATCCTTTTCTTCACGCCGAGCTTCAACGTCGTCGTCAGCCGTAATCCGGGTGCCGCTAAGCCGATCGAAGTCGCGGCCGCCCCGGCCCCGGTCGTCGTTCCGGCCGCTCCGGCGACCCCGGCCGCGCCGGTCGCGAAGCCCGCCACCGTCGTCGCCAAGCCGGCCG
>RGES01000341.1 GCA_009917805.1 Verrucomicrobiota bacterium | reverse complement strand
TTCAAGAAAGGCGTCAACCAGGCCCAGATCGACCGCTGTTTCGCCGAGATGCGCGGCATGGTCGGCAAGATCCCGGGCCTGCTTTCCATGCAGCATGGCGTCTACCAGAGCGACGAAGGCCTGAACGATGGCTTCACGCATGGCTTCGTCATGACCTTCGACACGCCCCAGAGCCGCGACCGTTATCTCCCGCACCCTGAGCACGAGCGCGTGAAGGAGATCGTCGTGCCGAACCTCGAGCGCGTGATGGTCTTCGACTTCACGGTCTGAGTCCGGCAGGCCGTGCGCCCCCGAAACCTTTTTGTCCGACGGGTGTTAGGATAAGCATGAGACTTCGCAGCGGCGGCCTTCTGCTTATCTTTCAGTGCCTCCTGCTGGGGGCCGAAACCCCGTCCCCGACCAAGGCCGATAAGGCCGTCTCCCGCGGGGATTGGGTCACTCCGGCGATCGAAGCCAAACGCGTCACCCATCACGTCTTCGAGAGCAAGGCCTTAAAGGAAAAAGTCAGTTATCACCTCTACAGGCCGGCGGCCTACGAGGAAGGGTCGACGTCGAGGTTTCCGGTGCTCTATTGGCTGCACGGCTCCGGTGGCGGACAGGAAGGCATCGCGCCGCTCGCGAAATTCTTCGACGCCGCCATCCAAGCCGGGAAGGTGCGACCTTTCCTGGTGGTCTTCGTCAACGGCCTGCCGCAGGGCATGTACGTGGACTGGAAGGACGGTTCGACCCCGATCGAGTCGATGATCATGAAGGACCTGCTCCCGCATATCGACTCCACCTACCGCACCATCGCCGCGCGCGAAGGTCGCATGCTCGACGGCTTCAGCATGGGTGGCTACGGCGCCGCCCGGCTTGGGTTCAAATACCCGGAGGTTTTCCGCACGGTGTCGATCCTGGGCGCCGGTCCGCTCGATCCGGATTTCGAAAGGACACCTCGGGCCAATCCGCGCTCCCGCGACGGGCTGCTGGAGCGGGTCTATGGGGATCGTGACTATTTCCGCGCCGTCAGCCCTTGGGAGGTCGCGGCACGCAACGCCCAGGCAGTCGCCAAGGACTCCCTCGTTCGCATCGGCATCGGCGACAAGGACGGCACCTATTCGCTCAGCGTGGAATTCCATGATCACCTGACGAAACTGGGGATCCCTCATGAATGGCATCCGTTGAAGGGAGTCGGCCACGAGCCTTTGCGGACGCTTCTGTCGCTTGGCGAAGGCCAGTGGACCTTCATGCGAAAAGCATTTGAGCCGCCAGTCACCAGGTCCGAGTCCAAGTAAGCCCCGCCTTTGTCCGTGCTAGCGAGGGCTCAGGCCTCGTCGTACAGCCCCTTGCGACCGGCGACCAGCCAGCTGATCGCGCAGGTGACGAGGGCGTAGGCGCTGATCGAGTCGCCGAACAGTTCGCAGGCCATGACCGAACAGGCGAGGGGCACCGCACCGGCCCCGGCGAAGACGCCGACGAAGCCGAGGGCCGCGCAGATCGGCAGAGGCAGGGCGAGCATCGCGGCGGCCGCGCTGCCGAGCGTCGCGCCGACGAAGAAGAGCGGGGTGACTTCGCCTCCACGGAAGCCGTAACTGACGCAGAGGAAGGTCAGCATAAATTTCAGCACGAAGAAAGTAGGCCAAGAAGGTTCAAAGAACGAATCTGCGATGACATGCAGGCCGAGCCCGGTGAAGTCCCGGAGGTTACCGACGTACACCAAGGCGACGAACATCACGCCGCCGAACAGGATGCGCGCATAAGGGTTTGGCAGGGATCTGGCGGCCGAGTTGCGACGATGCAGGAAGAGGTATGAGCGGGCGACCAGGCCGCACCCGAGGCCAAGGGCGATGGCCGTTCCCAAACCGCCTAGGCTGAGTTCAG
>RGES01000035.1 GCA_009917805.1 Verrucomicrobiota bacterium | reverse complement strand
ACCGGCAAGCTCGGCGGCCACATGGGCGCCCTCGACGTCGAAGTCGCGGGCCTCTACTGGCACTTCGTCGACATCGTCTGGATCATCATCTTCACGGCGGTCTACCTCGTCGAGTACCTCGGGCCCAACGGCATCTGGGGCTCGGGTCTCCCGGCCGTCGCCAAATAATCCGCTCTCCCGACCATGTCCTCTTCCCACGAAGCCGCTCCCAGCCCCGCCTTCCTCGCCGAGGAAGTCCGCCGCTACCACCACTTCATCGTGCTGGCCCTCTGGCTGGCCGTCGTCACCGGCGCCGAGATCGTCCTGATCTACCTGCCGATCCCGGTCGCCGCCGTCCTGACGATCCTGACCCTGATGTCCGCCGGCAAGTTCTTCGCGGTCATCCTGTGGTTCATGCACCTGATCTACGACAAGCGCCTGCTCTTCTGGTGCTTCTTCGCCGGCCTGGCGCTCGCGTTCGCGACCTATGCCGCGATGATCTCGCTGTTCTCGGCCGAACGCATCGACACCCGCTGGTTCAGCTGAGGTCGCCCCGGCTCGCCTGACGAAGGCCTCCGCCCCGGCGGAGGCCTTTTTCGTGCCCACGCTTGCGGGTCGGGCGGCGCTGGCTTCATATGCCGGGGATGAAGATCCCCCTCCACTGGCACACGGAGCCGTTGCTGCTGCTCCTGGTCATCGGAGCGAGCTGGGCCCATGCGCTCGCCTGCGGTCCGTACCGCGCGCGCTGCCTGCCGGGCCGGACGGAATACCCGACCTGGCATGCGGTCCGCTTCCACCTCGGCGTGCTGGTCGCGTATGTCGCCGTGGGCTCGCCCCTCGACCAGCTGGGCGAAGGGTTCCTGTTCTGGGCGCACATGCTGCAGCACATGCTGCTCATCTACGTCGCCGCGCCGCTCATCGTCACGGGGCTGCCGCCGGAACTCATCGACGGCTGGCTCCTCGGCGGCCGGCCCCGGCTGGCCCGGCTCTTCCGCGTGCTCACGCACCCGATCGCCGGCGGCCTGATCTTCACGCTGTGCTTCTCGATCTGGCACTTCCCCGAGCTCTACGAGGCCGCCCTCCGCAGCCGCCCGCTGCACGTCCTCGAACACTGGTCGATGTTCCTGCCGGCCCTCCTGATGGTGTGGCCGCTCTTCTCGCTGTCGGCCACGTTGCCCCGCATCGGCTACGGGCAGGCGATGTTCTACAGCTTCGCCCTGATGGTCGCGGACCTGCCGCTCTGGGCGGTGCTCATCTTCGGCGAGCACCCGATCTACGAGACCTACCGGCTCGCCCCCCGCATCAGCGGCCTCTCGGCCTCGTCGGACATGATCCTCGGCGCGGTGGTGATGAAGGGGTTCAACGAGGTCTTCGCGCTCGGCTGCATGGCCTACGCGTTCTTCGCCTGGTATCAGCGCGAGAAGTGAGCCGGCTCAGTGGCGCGACGCGCGGCGGAGCAGCGTCCAGGCGAGGCCGACCACCACGACGTTCGGCAGCCAGATGAGCAGGTCGGGCCGCAGGTCCGGGTCCTTCACGTAGGCGGCCATCGAGGTCAGCAGGTAATAGGAGAGGGCGACGCCGAGGGCCACGGCCGCGTTGACGAAGGTCTCCGAGCGGCCCACCCGGACGGCCAACGGCACCGCGAGGAAGGCGAGCGAGAAGACCGAGAACGCGCCGGCGAGGTGCGACATCAGCTGCGTCGTCGCCAGCATCTGGCCGCGCTCCTTCTCCTTGCGGGTGGCGTTCGGCGCGACCTGCCAGCCTTTGTCCATGGCGTCGAGGAGCTCCGAGGTCGTGAGCCAGCGCAGCTTGCGCTGGAAGTTCTCCCCGTCCTTGAAGATGCCCGACGCGGGGAACTCCAGGGAGGTCGTGCCCGCCTGGATGAACGAGGAAGGACTCGCGAACGTCTCGTCGCCGGGCTGGCGTTTCTCGAGCCGGGCGTCGGTGAGGGTCACGCGCAGGATGCCTTCGCCCTTGGCGTTGACGGCGGGAGCGAGGCGCGCCTCGCGGGCGTGGACGGTCTGCGTGAGCCGACCGCGGTCGTCGACGCTCCAGAGCCAGAAGTCGCGGAGGACCTCGCCGTCGCGCTCGGCGGCGCGGATCACCATGCCCGGGAACTGGCGGTTGAGCTTGCCCGGCACGATCACCGACGCGGGGTTGTCCTTGGCGGAGCCGACCAGCAGGCGGCGGTACTCGGTGTTGGAATAGGGGGCGACCTCGAGGTTGAGCCAGGCCGAGAGCAGCGCGAGGCAACCGGCGAGGACGAGGGCGGGGCGCGCGATCCGCCCGAGGCTGAGCCCGCTGGCCTTCATGGCGGTGAGTTCCTGCTGCGAGCTCATGCGGCCGAAGGCGATGAGCACGCCGGTCAGCAGGCCGAGCGGCAGCGCGTACGGCAGCACCCCGGGGAAGAGCAGGCCGACGAGCTCGAGCCCTTCCCAGCCGCTGACGCGTCCGCTGGCGATCGCGCTCGAGACCTGCGTGAGGATGTTGCCGGCGACCATCACGAACACGAACGCGCCCGTGGCGGCCCCGCCGGCGACGGCGGTTTCGGTCAGGACGTGGCGGTCGAGGAGGCGCACGTCAGCATCCAAGCCGAGCCGGCCCGACTCTCCAAGGCGAAAGGCTCAGGGCGCGGCCTTCTGGTCGAGGTCGGCCGGCAGCCCGGGGCCGCGGACGGACTCGATCTCGCCGGCGCGGAGCCAGCCGGTCTTGCCGTCGGCGGTCGTGACCCGGACGTGCCCGTTGAACGGCCGGCCGGTCCGGACGACGTCGCCTTCGGCGACGGCGTTCATGGGTTCGCCGAACTGGGTCGGCGTCAGCCGCAGCGCGAGCTCGGTCTTGCGGACGACCGCCCGTTCGGAGAGCGAGCGGCTGCCCCAGAGCCCGGGGACGCACAGCGCCAGCGCGGTCAGCGCGATCAGCCGGGCGCGGTGATTCGCCTCGCTCGCGGAACGACGGCGGAGGCGCGGGACGACGACGCAGAGGAACGCGACCCAGAAGGCGAGGGTGGCGAGGATGAGCCAGGTGTCGGCGGTCAGGAACGAGGCGTAGTTCTCGGACCACGTCGGCGCGGGGCGTTCGGTGCCGCCGGCGTTGAGGGCGTGCCGGATGCCGGCGAGGGCCACGGGGTCGCGCGGATCGAGCAGCAAGGCGCGTTCCCAGCAGACCATCGCGCGGCCCTTGCGGCCGAGGCGCCATTCGGCGTTGCCGAGCGCGGAGAGCCGCCCGGCGGTGACGCCTTCGGTCCGGGCTTCCTCGGACCATTTCTCCACGGCGGTCGCGTAATCGCCCTTGGCGTAGGCGGCTTCGGCCGCGGAAGGCGCGGATTCGGCGGCGAGCGACGCCACCCAGCAGAGGAGCAGGCAGGCGAAGGACCTCATAGCAGGGCGAGGAGTCGGCGGACGAGTTCGCGCGCGGCGGCGTCGTCCGCCGCGGTGGCTTCGGGCGCTTCCGCGGCGAAACGTTCGCCGTAGGCGCGGAGGAAAAGGCCGTCGAGCAGGGCGCGGTCGGCGCCGGGCAGGGCGCGCTCCACGTCGCTCTGGGTCATCGCCGCTTCTTCGGCGCCGAGCAGCGCGGCGCTGCCGACCTGCAAGGCGTGGGCGACGGTCCGGGCGAAGGCGCGCGGGTCGTCCGGGCGGCGGGCGTTCGTCGCGGCGACGAGCGCCGCGCGCAGGATGGCGCGGGCGCGCCGGCGGATGCGGATCTCCGGGTGCGCCGCGAGGTAGCCGAGGTAGAGCGTCCCGGCGGTCAGGATGAGCAGCACGACGACGAGGAGCCCGTTGCCGGACCAGAAGGCCGGCGAAGCCGCGAGCGGCGCCGAGGGCGTGCCGACCAGGAGGCCCGAGGTGCGGCGAGGTTCGGGCGAGGCCAGGCCGCTCACCGTCTTCTTCTTCGTGTCGGCGGGCGCCGCGGGGTCGGCGGTGATGAGGTCGACCTTGGCCGGCGCGGTGCCGGTGACGACGACTTCGATGGGCTTGAACTCGATCCGGCCGTACTGCTTCGTCAGCGGATCGAAGGTCGAGAAGCGGATCGGCGGCGTGAGCAGCTTGCCCGGCAGGCGCGGGACCAGGGTGTAGACGAAGAAACGCTGTTCTTCGGAATGCCGGCGACGTTCCTGCGCCGGCAGCACGTCCCATTGTTCGCCGCCCGTCAGCTCCGGCGTGATCAGCCGGTCGAGGTTGCCGGTGCCGGTCAGGATCGCGCGCAGGCGGATCGGCTCGCCGACCTCGGGCCTGTCCTTCGACACCTGCACGGCCTCGGCCACGAAGGTGCCGATGGCGCCGGACCAGTCGGCGGGCCGGCCGCGCTCCGGCACGTGTTCGACGGTGAGCTTGCGACGGAACGCGAAGGGCCGGTCGCGGCCGTTGTTGTTGAAGAGATTACGCTCGGCGCCCTGGATGAGCATCGTGCCGTTGAGGGCGAGCTCGCTCACGCCTTCGCGGATCGGGGTGAGCTCGAAGGTCGTCTGCATGCCTTGGCCGAGTTCTTCCGGCAGCGGCTGGCGATCGGCGGTCACCGCGAAGGTGAAGCCTTCGGCGACCGATTCGAGGCCGAAGCTGGCCACGACGGCCTCCTCTTCGCCGCCGCGCATGCGGATGGCGCCGCGGATGAGCTCGCCGACGTAGAAGGTGCGGTCGGGGATGACGAGCTCGGCGCGCGCCTGGGCCGTCCGGCGGAAGGCCACGCTCTTGCTGACGATCAGCTTGATGGCGTCGACGGCGACCATCTTGCGCGCGAAGCGGAGGTTGAAGGGCGGGATGACGTATTCGCCTTCCTGTTCCGGGGCGACGCCGGAGTAGTTGATGGTCGCTTCGTTCGAGTCCGAGCGGACGATCTGGCCGGAGAGGCGCAGCGCCATCCCGCGCGGCGGCTTGATCTCGCGGCCGGCCTGCTGGGCGCCGCCGAGGACGACGTCGGATTCGACGATGATCTGCAGGCGGAAGGGCTGGCCGGGGGCGGTGACGCGCGGGGTGATCTCCCAGCTGACGCGATCCTCCGCCGCGGCGACGAGGCCGAGGAGGAGGGCGAAGCAGAGGGAGGAAAGGCGGCGCATCTCAGTAGTCCTTGCCCTTCTTGTCGTTGGATTTGCCCCCGCTGCCGCCCTTGCCGTCCTGTCCGCCGGCGGGCATCTTGCGGCCGAATTCGTTCTTCAGGCCTTCGAGGGAGCCGCGGGCTTCCTGTTCGGTCATCTTCTGCTCCTCGCCGGGCTTGCCTTTCTTGGGGTCGCCGGCGCCCGGCTTCGGCTTCTGGCGTTCGGGCGGGAGGAAGTTCTCGTCGTCGTCGCCTTCGCCTTCGGTGTTCTGCGGCAGCTTGTCGTCCGGGATGCGCTTCACGAGCTCCTGGATGACGGCGCGGAGCTCCTCGAGCTTCTTGCGCTGCGCCTCGATGGCTTCCTCGAGCGCGGCGGTCTCGCGGCGGAGGGAACGGAGCAGCTCCTCGATCGCCTCGGCGTTGGCCTTGGCCTGCGTGTCGGCCGCGTCCAGCTCGTGCGCGCCGCGGAAGTCGCCGACCGAGCGGGTCCAGGCCGCGACCACGCCGTTGCGTTTGGTGACCATGGCCTCTTCCTTCGGGATGAGCTTCTTGATCGTGCGGAAGGTGTTGATGCCGCCGCCGAGCGCGGACGTCGCCGGGACGTAGTCAGGCTCGCGGCCTTCGGCCTTGGCCTTGTCGAGGAGCTCGATCTGGTCCTTCATGTCCGAGATGTCCGCGTCGGCGGCCTCGAGGTAGGAACGCGCGATGGACAGCTCGGTGACGTCGCCGGCGGTCTTGCCGCCGAGGGCGGCCTTGCCCTTGCCGAAGCGCACGTGGCCGAGGTTGTGCAGGGCCGGCGGGCGCAGCGGGTCGAGGTCGCGTCCGAGCGAGGCGCGCAGGGCGTCCTCGGCGCCGGCCAGGTCGCCTTCGGCGAGCCGTTGCGTGCCGCGGTTGTGGAGTTCGCGGGCGTCGAGCTTGGCGAGTTCGTCGCCGGGGCCCTTGTCGGCCGCGAGGCCGGCCGACATCAGGAAGAGCAGCGGTAGCAGGTTTCTCATGGTCAGGCGGTCTTGCGGCGGGTGGAGATGAGCGACTCGAGGACGAGCAGGAAAAGGGCGGCGCCGATGAACCATTCTTCGCGCGGGATGCCGCGGCGGCCCGCGCCGCGTTCGTCGGTGCCGGCCTGGATGGCGAGGCGCAGCGCCTCCATGCCTTCGCCGGCCTGGCCGAGGCGGACGAAGCGCCCGCCGGCGGCCTCGGCGATCGCGCCGAGGGTCTTCTCGTCGAGGCGGCTGAGGACTTCCTCGCCGTCCTTGTCCTTGAGCGTGTCGAGCGAGCCGCTGGCGCCGATCACGCGGATGGGTCCGCCGGAAGGCGTGCCCACGCCCACGGCATGGACCACGAGCCCCTTGCGCTTGAGCTTCTTCGCCATCTCGATGCCGCCGGCCTCGAGGTCTTCGCCGTCGGTGAGGATGATCAGCAGCTTCCGGTTGCGGTTCGAATAGAAGGCCAGCTCGGCTTCCTCGATCGCGCGGCCGAGGTCGGTGCCGGGGACCTGGATGCTGCCGGTGTCCGTCTCTTCGAGCGTGCGGAAGAACGCGTCGTAGTCGCGCGTCAGCGGGCACTGCAGGAAGGCCTGGCCCGAGAAGGCGATGAGGCCGACGTTGCCGGTGCCCTTGCGGCGGATGAAGTTGGCGATGGCGGCCTTGGCGCGCGCGAGCCGCGTGGGGCTCATGTCGCCGACCAGCATCGACTTCGAGACGTCGAGCGCGAAGACCACGTCTTCGGTGGCGCCTTTCTGCTGCGAGACCTCGACGCCCCAGCGCGGCCCGGCGAAGCAGGCGACGAGCAGCGCGAAGGCGAGCGAGAGGGCGACGTCCTTGGTCCGGCGGCGCGCGGAAGAGTAGCCGGCGGTGAGGCGGTCGAGCAGGCGCGCGGCCGCGAAGCCGGCGAGGCCGCGGCGACGGCGGCGTTCGGCCCAGCAGAGCGCCGCGAAGAGGAGGAGCCCGCCGACGACGGCGACGGCCAGGACCCAGGGCTGCTCGAAATGGAAATCAGCGGTGTCCATGGCTCAGGGCGCGCGCGGGCGGAGGAGACCCCAGCCGAGTTCGAGGAGGAGGAGCAGGCCGGCGAGGGCCGCCCAGATCTGGCGGTAGCTTTCGTAGACGACGGATTCGCGGATGCGGACCTCGGTGCGCTCGAGGCGGTCGATCTCCTCGTAGACGCGGCTCAGCTGGTTCTGGTCGAGCGCCCGGTAGAAGCGGCCGTTGGCGACCTTGGCCATCTTGCCGAGCATCTCGTAGTTGGCCGGGTTGATCGTCTGCATCGGGATCGTCTTGCCGAGGACGTCGCGGTAGAGCTGGCCGGTGCGCGTGTCGAAGCGCGGGAGCACGGTGGGCTCGTCCTTGCCGAGCCCGATGCAGTACATCCGGATGCCCAGGGCGGCGGCGAGCTCGGCGGCGGGCACGGGCAGGATGGCCTTGCTCATGTTGTCGTCGCCGTCCGTGAGCAGGATGATGACCTTGGAGCCCTTGCCCTTGACGTTCTTCATGCGGTCGACCGCCATCGCGACGGCTTCGCCGATCGCCGTGCCGGTCTCCTGGATGATGCCGATGTGCATGCGGTCGATGCCTTTCTCGACCCAGATCTTGTTGATCGTGAGCGGGCTCAGCAGGTAGGGCTTGCCCGAGAAGACCACGGCGCCGATGCGGTCGTCCGGCCGCTTCGAGAGGAAGTCGTAGATGACGTTCTGGCTCGCCTGCCAGCGCGTGACCTCGGCGCGCGGGGTGCTCATGTCCAAGGCCATCATCGACCAGGAAAGGTCGACGACCATCATGATGTCGAGGCCTTCGGTCTCGCGTTCGATCTCCTTGTTCGCCGTGCGCGGGCCGGCGAGGGCGATGATGAGCAGCGTGGCGGTGAGGAGGCGGACGAAGGCGCGCAGGCGCCCGCTCTGTTCGCGGACGGGCCGGCCGAGGCCTGCGAGCAGCGAGGTGTCCGGATAGGTCAGCGCCGCGGCCTTCCCGACGCGGCCGCGCAGCCACGCGTAAAGCGGCAGCAAGGCGAGCAGGAGCAAGGCCCACGGATACTGGAATTCGAAGCCGAGGTCCATCAGGCGTGGTCCTTTCCGGGGAGGGGCGGCGGGCCGGGGAGGGGCGGCGTCGCCGGCGCGGCCGGCCTGGCCTTGGGCGGGACGAGCGGCGCGACGGCCGGGCGGGCGAAGGTGCGCCGCGCGTCCTCGACGCGCTTGGCGGCTTCGCGGAGGCCGGCGATCAGCAGCGGCACCTCGAGCGAGGCGCCCGCGAACTTCGCGGCGTCGGCGCTGCGCAGCGCGGCGAGCAGCGGCTGGCGCGCCGGCAGGAACACCGGCAGGCCGGCGAGGATCGGGATGAGTTCTTCCGTCGAAAGCGAGACGGCGGCGCGCGGCTCGAGCGCGGCGAGGTAGCCGCGGAACGCGCGGGTGGCCTGCGCGATCGCGTCCGCCGGAGGCTGGGATTCGGCGAGACGCAGCGCGATCTCCAGCTGCGCGTGCGGAGCCGGACCGACCCGGCCCTGCCGGAGGAAGCGACGGATCGCGAAGACGGCGCATCCGACCAGGAGGAGCGCGACCAGGCCGAGCAGCCCGTACGCTTCCCAGGCCGACGGCGGGATCGGCGGCTTCGGCCCTTGCAGGACGAACGGGGCTTCTTCGAGGGCGAGGAACATCAGCGTCGGCGTCGGCGGCGTTCGAAGAAGCGGGAGAGGGCGGGGGCCACGGCGTCCGCGGCGTCGAGGCGGGCGACGTCCATGCCGGCGCGCGCCAGGCCGGCGGCGGTCTCGGCGAGGCGGGCCTCCGCGTGGGCGGCGAAGGCGAGGCGCACGCGTTCGGAGCCCGTGTCGACCTCGCGGATCTCGCCGGTCTCGGCGTCCTGCAAGGCGATCACGCCGACGTCGGGCAGCGCGCGTTCGCGCGCGTCGACCAGCTGCACGCAGGCGGTGTCATGGCGCGCGTTGAGTTCGCCCAGGGCGGCGGCCATCGCGTCGGCGCCTTCGGGGCCGGCGAGGAAATCGGAGACCACGAACACCATCGAGCGGCGCTTGAGCGCGCGGCCCAGGCGGCGCATCGGCTGCGCGAACGAGGTGCGCCGGGAAGCGGGCCGGAACTCCAGCACGTCGCGGATCAGGCGGAGGACGTGGCGGCGGCCCTTCTTCGGGCTCACCCAGAGTTCCTCCCGGTCGGTGAAGAGCAGCAGCCCGACCTTGTCGCCCGCCTTGAGGGCGGAGACCGCGAGGCAGGCGGCGACGTCGGCCGCGCGTTCGCGGATCGTCGCCTCGCCGGAGCCGAAGTCGGCCGAGCCGGAGATGTCGACCGCGATCACCATCGTGAGCTCGCGCTCTTCGCGGTGGAGCCGGATGAACGGCTTGCCCGTGCGCGCGGTGACGTTCCAGTCCATCGAGCGCACGTCGTCGCCGGGGACGTATTCGCGCAGCTCCTCGAAGTCGGTGCCGCGGCCTTTGAAGCGCGAGAGGTAGGCGCCGACCATCGCGTCGTTGACCGCGCGCGAGGCGACGATCTCGACGCGCTGGGCGCGGCGGAGGGTCTCCTGCGGGTGGGTCGGGACGGGCTGGGCCACGGTCGCCGGGGTCGCTTAGGGGACGCTGACGGCGTCGAGCACGCGGCGCACGATGGCGTCGGCGTCGACCCCTTCGGCGTCGGCTTCGTAGGTGAGGATGAGGCGGTGGCGGAGGACGTCGGGGGCGATGTCCTTCACGTCCTGCGGGGTCACGTGGTCGCGGCCCTGCAGGAAGGCCCAGGCCTTGGCGGCGAGGGTGAGGTTGATGGTCGCGCGCGGCGAGGCGCCGAACTGGAGGAACTTCGCGAGGTCGGGGCCGCCCGGATGCTGGCCGCGGGTGGCGAGCACGAGCGAGACGATGTAGTCGCGGATCGGTTCGGCGACGTGGACGGCGTCGACGGCCTTGCGGGCCTCGAGGATCTCCTGCTGCGTGATGACGGCTTCGACGTCGAGCTTCGGCGAGGTGGTGGCCATCGCGTCGAGGATCTTGCGTTCCTCCTCGCGCGTCGGGTAGCCGATGTTGAGCTTCAGCATGAAGCGGTCGACCTGGGCTTCGGGGAGCGGGTAGGTGCCTTCCTGGTCGATCGGGTTCTGCGTCGCGAGCACCAGGAACGGCGTGGGCAGCTTGTGCGTCTCGCCGCCGAGCGTCACCTGGCGTTCCTGCATCGCCTCGAGGAGGGCCGACTGCACCTTGGCGGGCGCGCGGTTGATCTCGTCCGCCAGCACGAAGTTGGCGAAGATCGGACCCTTCTTCACGTTGTACTCCCCGGACTTCGGGTCGTAGATGAGCGTGCCCACGATGTCGGCGG
>RGES01000340.1 GCA_009917805.1 Verrucomicrobiota bacterium | reverse complement strand
TCACTCGGATCGACGCGTCCAGCAGTCCGGCTCGGAGCAATCGCCGAGCTGCGAAGGCGTGAGGCGCGTGACCTTGCCGGTGACGCTGTCGACCACGACGAGCGCGTTGCCCTGCGCGGCGACCAGGTGACGGCCGTCGGCGCACCAGGAAGCGTGCGCGATGGAGACCGGGCTCTTGGTGACGATGGGCGCGACGGTGCCGGCGGCGAGGTCGAGGACGCCGAGACGGAGCGCGCCGGCTTCCTGGTAGGTGAAGACGAGCTGGTTCGGGACGACGGGATTCCAGCGCGGCTCGGTGCTGTAGTTATGGCCGGTGGAGACGCGCTGCAAGGCGCCGCCGGCGGAGCTCGCGAGGTAGATGCCCGGGCTGCCGGTCGGGCCGGCGGTCAGCGCGAAACGCGCGCCGTCCGGGGACCACGCCGGATCGGTGTTCACCCACTGCATGCTCGGAGCCTTGATCACGCGCGTCGGCGACTGGCCCTGCGGACCGGCGACGAAGATGTCCATCGTGCCCTTGTTGGAGGAAGCGAACGCGATGCGTCCGTCCGGGCCGCTGCTCGCCGCGCCCAGCGCGCCGCGCACGTTGATGATGACCTTCGCGGCCTCGCCGTAGCCGTTGGTCGAGAAGATCTCCGGCCAGTTCGAACGGAAGGAGGAGATGAAGAACACGCGGGAACCGTCGGCCGACCAGCGCGGGCCGATCGAGGTGTTGCCGTACTTCGTCAGCTGCAGCGTCTTGGAGCGGGCGAGGTTGGTGACGTAGATCTCGGCGCTGCCGGTGCGACGCGAGACGAAGGCGACCTTGGTGCCCGCGAACAGCGGCTTGAGCTGCCAGCGACGACCGAGCCCCACGACGGCGGCGTCGGCCACCTTCAGCGCGAGCTGGTCCTCGTCCTTGGCTTCGACGTTCGTCGAGAAGGCGCAGAGGGCGTTGTCGCAGGCGACGACGGCGGCGAGACCGGTGCGGCCGATGCGCACCTTGACGGAGGAGCCGGGCGAGATCTCGATCGCGCCGTGCGTGGACAAGGCGAACTGGACGAGGCCGCCGAGCACCGGATCGTCCGAGACGATCGCGACCGGCATGACCTTGCGGCTGATCGAGCCGTCGATCTCGGTGTCGACGCGGACGTTGCCTTGGGCGAAGAGGGGCGAGACGAGGAAGAGGGCGAAGAAGGCAAGGAGACGCATCGAGCGGGGTTGTTTTAAGGTTAGCAGTTTGACCTAGGTTGGGCAGGGAGTTCAATCCCGCTGATGTCGCTCGATAAGGAATCCGTCCAGAAGGCCCTCGGTCAGGTCCGGTACCCGGGCTACAGCCGCGACATCGTCTCGTTCGGCCTCGTCAAAGGCATCGAGGTCACCCTCGAGGGCAAGGTCAGCGTCGGCCTGGCGGTCACCAGCGCCGACCCGGAGGTCCCCAAGAAACTCTACGCCGACATCGAGGCGGTCCTGAAGTCCCTCGGCGCGCAGAACCCCGAGATCGCCATCACGGTGACGGTGCCCAAGGGCGCCCCGACCGCCGCCGGCTCTCCGGCCGCCACCGCCAAGCTCCCCGCCGACGCCGGCGTGGGCAAGGTGAAGCACATCATCGCGGTCGCCAGCGGCAAAGGCGGCGTCGGCAAGTCGACTTTCGCCGTCAACCTGGCCTGCGCCCTCGCCCGCGCCCTCTCCGACCAAGGCCGCCCGGGCAAGGTGGGCCTGATGGACTGCGACATCTACGGGCCTTCGGTCCCGCTGATGATCGGCGTCAACGGCCGCCCCATGCTGGAAGGCGACACCCTCCTCCCCCTCGAGAACTTCGGCGTGAAGGTGATGTCGATGGGCCTCCTCATCGACGCCGACGCCCCGGTGGTCTGGCGCGGCCCGATGATCATGAAGACGATCTCGCAGTT
>RGES01000339.1 GCA_009917805.1 Verrucomicrobiota bacterium | reverse complement strand
GAGGTCTGCAGCGAGTTCCGTCGCGATCGGGTGGTTGAGGCCCAGGAGCGTCACGTGGGCGACCTTCTCGGCCTGCTCGCGGAGGGCGCGGTTCAGGTCGGGATCGTTGTGGCCATGGACGTTCGTCCAGACCGAGGCGTTACCGTCGAGGTAGCGCTTCCCTTCCCCGTCGATCAGCCAGCTGCCCTCGCCGCGGACCAGGTGCAGGCGCGGGTTGTCCTGGTACTCCCGCATCTGGGTAAACGGATGCCACCCGAGGCGCCGGTCGGCGGCGTCGAGGGCGTCCTGAGAGGACGAAGCGGCTGCGGCGGCAGTCGGCACGCCCTATGCCTAGGGCCCTCCCGCCCTATTGTTAAGCCCGAAGTGGGGGGAGGTTTACAATAGGGACGGACCCAAGGCGGAAGCGGTTGGCGGTTAGCGGATGGAAATGACACGAACTCAAAGGGGGACCGGAAACCGGGAAGTATGCTCGGGCATTCTCAGGTGGCGGGTGGCGTGACTTATCCATTCAGCCCTCCATTCAGTCCTCAACGCAGACCTCTACTCAGTCCTCCCTGCGTGCCTCCCTTGCCAACTTGTCAACAGGCCAACTGGTCAACTAACGACGGGGCTTTCTGGTCCACCGTGCCTCTGCGCCTCTGGGCCTCTTTCACACCAAGCCTAACCCCACCGCTGGCCAGAGGACTAGGCTTGAGGAGAGCAAGCTGAGGAACCACGCTTCTTTCATGCGACTCGCCCCTTCGCTAGCCCTTCTTGCTGCGTCTCTGCTCATCGCCACGGCTTCGTCGTTCGCGGCGGACAGTGCCCCGAAGGCGACGCCTTTCGACCAAGCCCAGGCCCTGATGGAGTCTTTGCGCGCTAAGGCTTTGCCCAAGCCGGCGAGCTTCGGTGAAAACGAACAAGACCTCTTCGAGGCGATGGTGGGCGGCATGGTGTCGGTCGATCCGGCCTTCTGTGAGCGCATCAAACTCATCGAAATCACCGACGGCCTGCTGCCGGTGTTGAATCAACCGATTCCCGGAATGAAAGAGTCCAGCCCTTGGATCAGCGGAAACATCCTCGCCTGCCGCCTCTTCGCCCTCCGCGGTCAGCTCCTTTGCCAACAAGGAAAGGTCGCCGAAGGCCAGACCTGGCTGCTGAAACCCCGCCTGATGGCCCGTCGACCCGGCGGCGACCAAAGCCTGATCCAACACATCGTCGCGACGGCCATGGATGCCATCGGGCAACAGACGGCGGCACGCTACGTCGAGATCTGGTCCGAAGCCGATCGCCTGGCTTACGTCAGGGCAGCGGAAGGGCTCGCGACCCTGGGCAGCCTGCGCCTGGCCGTGCGCAACGACAACGAAACCCTGCCGGAAAACGCCCGGGTACGCACGATGATCCAAGCGTTCAAAACGCTGACCCCGGCGCAGCAGATCGAACACCTCCGCAAGGCGTGGGGCGCCTGGGCCGCCACGGCGAAGGATGCCGAGCTCCGGGTGCGTCGCTCTCAGGCCTTCATCTCCGGCCTCACCGTCGAAAGCTGGGACGCCCTGCTCGACGCGGCCTCCGCCGAGCTCGAGCCGCTGAACGCGGAGACCTATCAGGCCTTCGCCGCGCGCAACGCCGCCGCCTTGAAGCTCATCGAAGCGGAGGAAGCCAAGCCCACCCCGGCCTCGGCCCAGAAAACCGCCGCCCTGTATCGTGTGCTCATGAGTCCGGGCACCGAGGGCATCGCCCGAGGCCGCTTCAAGCTGGAACTCTCGTCCAAGCTGCTCGTCGTCGCGCTGCGCAAAGGCGCAGCCTTCGACGAGACCTGCCTGGCGAACCTGACCACCGCCGACGGCCAGCCGCTGAAGCTGGGCAAGCAGGACGGCGTCAAGGCCATCCTCGCGCCCGGCGACGACGCC
>RGES01000338.1 GCA_009917805.1 Verrucomicrobiota bacterium | reverse complement strand
GACAGTGAAGAGATCTTCCACCACGACCCAGCCGACCGCGATGTGTCCGGCACGGGTCGAGAGGTCCCGGTTCTCGGCGAGCACCCGCATGAGCACCACGGTGCTGGCCACGGAGATCGCAAGGCCGGCGACGAGCGCCTCATCCGAAGGAATGTCGATCGCCGAAAGCCCCGCCCAGGCCAGCAGGGTGGTCAGCAGGCTGGTCAGCAGGGCGCCCGGGACGGAGATGCGCCAGACGGCGAAGAGTTCGTGCAGATGGAATTTCAGGCCGACCCCGAACATCAGCAGGATGATGCCCATCTCGGAGAACTGCTCGGCCACCTGCAGGTTGGCCGTGAAACCGGGCGTGTGAGGGCCGACCGCGATGCCGGCGAGCAGGAAGCCGACGACCGGTGAGAGCCCTAGGCGGTGGGCGAGGTAGCCCAGGATCAACGCCGCCGCCATGGCCGCGGCGAAAGTCAGCACGATATCATTGCCCATCACCCTGCTAGGTAGGTCCTCGGTGAGAGACCGCAAGCCTCGCCGAACCTCGCTCGACGCTTGCCCCGCAGGGGTCCCTGCATACGTCTGGAGGCGTGAATACCTCGGAGCAGCTTTTCCAACGCGCCCTCTCGATGATCCCGGGCGGCGTCAATTCCCCGGTCCGCGCTTTCCGCTCGGTCGGCGGCACCCCCTTCTTCACGAAGTCGGCCAACGGCGCCCGTCTGACGACGGCCGACGGCCAGGAGCTCGTGGACTTCGTCCTGACCTGGGGTCCGGCCATCCACGGCCATAACGACCCGGACATCCGCGCGGCGGTCCGCGAGGCCCTCGACCGCGGCACGAGCTTCGGCACCCCTAATCCGCTCGAGGTCGAGATGGCCGAGCTGATCCTGTCCTGCGTCCCGGCGGTCAAGAAGGTCCGCATGACCAACAGCGGTACCGAAGCCACGATGTCCGCCATCCGCCTCGCCCGCGGCTACACCGGACGTAACAAGATCATCAAGTTCTCCGGTTGCTACCACGGCCACGTGGACTCGCTCCTCGTGAAAGCCGGCTCCGGCGCGCTCACGCAGGGTAATCCCGACTCCGCCGGCGTCACCCCTGGCACCGCGGCCGACACGCTCGTCGCCGAATATAATAATCTCCCGGCGCTCTCCGCGCTCTTCGACGCCAATGCCGGTCAGATCGCCGGCCTCATCGTCGAGCCGTTCCCGGCCAACGTCGGCCTCATCCTGCCCGACGCGGGCTTCCTCGCCGGCCTCCGCGAGCTCTGCACGAAGCACGGCACGGTGCTCATCTTCGACGAAGTGATGACGGGCTTCCGTCTCTCCCTCGCGGGCACGCAGGGCCTGCACGACGTCGTCCCGGACCTCGTCTGCATGGGCAAGATCATCGGCGGTGGCCTCCCGGTCGGCGCTTTCGGAGGCAAGGTCGAGATCATGGACAAACTCGCGCCGCTCGGTCCGGTCTACCAGGCCGGCACGCTCTCGGGCAATCCGCTCGCGATGGCCGCCGGCCTCGCCGCGGTCCGCAAGCTGAAGGCCCAGAACCCGTACGCGCGTCTCGACGTCCTCGGCCGTCGCGTGCGTGACACGCTGCTCGCCGCCGCGCAGGCCAAGGGCATCCCGCTGCAGGTCCCGCAGGTCGGCTCGATGTTCTCGCTCTACTTCAACACGCAGAAGGTCCGTAACTACGACCAGGCCATCGCTTCCAACGGCGACCTCTACCGCAAGGTCTTCCGCACCGCGCTCGACAAGGGCGTGTACCTCGCGCCTTCGCCCTATGAGACCGCCTTCATCTCGACCGCCCACGAAGGAGCGGACATCGATAAGGCCTGCGAAGTCCTCGACGCCGCCGTGCGCGCCCTCTGAACATGCCTAAACTCGCTTTCATCGGTTCCGGACGCAT
>RGES01000337.1 GCA_009917805.1 Verrucomicrobiota bacterium | reverse complement strand
CGCATCGGCGGCGTGACGCGCGACATCCCCGACGGCTGGCTCGCCAAGGCTCCCGCCATCATCGCGCAGTATCCGCAGAAGCGCAGCGCGACGATGCCCCTCCTGCACCTCGTGCAGGAAGACCGCGGCCACATCACCAAGGACGACATGCACTGGATCGCCGAGCTCGTCGGCGTGACCCCGATGCAGGTCCTCGAAGTGGTGACCTTCTACCCGATGTTCCGCCAGTCGCCGATCGGCCGCCGCCACGTGCGCGTCTGCCGCACGCTGTCCTGCGCCCTCCGCGGCTCCTACGCGCTGATGGAGAACCTCGAGAAGTCCCTCAACTGCAAGCGCGGCGAGACCTCGCCCGACGGCGACTTCACCCTGGAGTTCGTCGAATGCATCGCCGACTGCGGCTGCGGCCCGGTCGTCCACGTCGATGCCTCGATGCACGAGAACGTGAAGCCCGAGGACGCCGCCCAGTTCGCCGCCCAGCTCAAGGCCACGCTCAAGGATCCGTCCTACGGCCAGAACCCTCCCGTCCCCGGCACGCCCGAGTGGAACGGCTAATCTCCCGACCTTAAGCGACATGCCCGCCGTCGAACGCCCTCTCATCTACGCCAACCTCCGCAAACCGGGGTACACTGTCGACATCGACTGCTACCTGCGCCACGGCGGTTACGAAGCCCTCAAGAAAGCCGTCGCCCTCAAGCCCGAGGACGTGTGCAAGGAAGTCGAAGTCTCCGGCCTGCGCGGCCGCGGCGGCGCCGGCTTCCCGACCGGCATGAAGTGGAAGTTCCTCGATCGCAAGTCGGGCAAGCCCGCCTACCTCGTCGTCAACGCCGACGAATCCGAGCCCGGCACCTACAAGGACCGCCAGATCATCTACAAGGACCCGCACCAGATGCTGGAAGGCATCGCGATCACCGCGTGGGCCATCCAGGCCAAGCAGGCCTTCATCTACATCCGCGGCGAGTTCATCCACGGCGCCAAGATCCTCGAGCGCGCGATCGCCGAAGCGAAGGCCAAGGGCTTCCTCGGCCAGAACATCCTCGGCTCGGGCTACTCCTGCGAGGTCGTCGTCCACCGCGGCGGCGGCTGCTACGTCTGCGGCGAGGAGACCGGCCTGATCGAGTCCCTCGAAGGCAAGCGCGGCTACCCGCGCATCAAGCCCCCGTATTTCCCGGCCGTCCTCGGCCTCTACAACTGCCCGACCATCGTCAACAACGCGGAGACGATGGCGCAGGTGAAGCACGTGCTCGCCTTCGGCGGCGCGGAGTTCGCCAAGATCGGCATCCCCGGCGACAGCGGCACGCACATCTGGGGCGTCAGCGGCCTGGTGAAGCGCCCGGGTCTCTACGAGATCGAAGCCGGCAAGGCCACCTTCGGCGAACTGCTCTACGACCTCTGCGGCGGTCCGCTCGACGGCCGTAAGATCAAGGCGATCATCCCCGGCGGTTCTTCCACCAAGATCCTCAAGGTCGGCGAACGCTTCAAGGGCAAGCTCGCCAACGGCACCGAGTTCGACTGGGCGCTCGAGGACATCCCCCTCGACTCCAACAGCATCGCCGCGTGCGGCACGGGCCTCGGCACCGGCGGCACCATCGTCATCGACGACTCCGTCGAGATGATCCAGGCGCTCTCCAACCTCAACGCCTTCTACGCCCACGAGACCTGCGGCCAGTGCACGCCCTGCCGCGAAGGCTCCCTCTGGCTCTCCCGCGTCTCGAAGCGCATCACGACCGGCGGCGGCCTCGAGACCGACGTCCCGCTGCTGCTCGACATCGCGAACCAGGTGGCCGGCCGCACGATCTGCGCCCACGGCGAAGCCGTCGCGTGGCCCGTCCAGTCCGCCGTCCCGAAGTTCAAGGACGAGTATCTCGAGTCCATCCGCAAGCGCCAGCAGGG
>RGES01000336.1 GCA_009917805.1 Verrucomicrobiota bacterium | reverse complement strand
ACGTGCAGCAGGCCGTCGAGACCGTCGAGGTCCACGAACGCGCCGTAGTTGGTGAGGTTGCGGACCTTGCCGCGGACGCGGGCGCCCACCGGGTAGTTGTGGCGGACCTTCTCCCACGGATTGGTTTCGAGCTGGCGGATGCCGAGCGAGATCTTCTGCTCTTCCTTGTTGAAGTTGAGGATGACCGCGTCGACTTCCTGGCCGACCTTGAGGATGTCAGACGGCTTCTGGACGCGCTTGGTCCAGGAGAGCTCGGAGACGTGGACGAGGCCTTCGACGCCGCCCTCGATCTCGATGAACGCGCCGTAAGCCACGAGGTTGACGACCTTGCCGTGGACCTTCTGGCCGACGGGGTAGCGCTTCTCGATGCCTTCCCAAGGATTGGGCTGGGTCTGCTTGAGGCCGAGGGAGACGCGTTCGCGCTCGCGGTCGACTTCGACGACCATGACGGTGATCTCTTCGCCGACCTTGACGACTTCGCTCGGGTGGCCGATGCGGCCCCAGGACATGTCGGTCACGTGCAGCAGGCCGTCGAGACCGTCGAGGTCCACGAACGCGCCGTAGTCGGTGATGTTCTTGACGACGCCGCGACGGACGACGCCGGGCTTGACCTCCTCGAGGAGCTTGCGACGGCTTTCGCCGCGCTGTTCTTCGATGAGTTCGCGACGGGAGACGACGAGGTTCTTCTTCTCCTTGTTGATCTTGATGATCTTGAAGTCGAAGGTCTGGCCCACGAACTGTTCGAGGTTCTTGGGGGGATTGACGTCGATCTGGGAGGAGGGCATGAACGCGTCGACTGGACGATGGAGCCTTCCTGGCAATTGGCTTCGATGCTTTCCCACTTCCGGATCTGGAGGGCGCGATCGTAGGAGACGGTCGGGGTGCCGTCCTTGTTTTCAAGGCGTTCGAGATAGACTTCGATTTCCATGCCGACCTGGACTTCGGCCATGTCGGGGAATTCGGCTTGGGGGATGAAACCCTCGGACTTGCCGTTGATGTCGACGATGACATCCTTGTCGCTACGGATTTCCGTGACGGTGGCCTTGATGACCGAGTGTGCTTTGAGCGCGCCGAAATTGGAGTCGGCGAGCAGTTTTTCCATGAGGCTCATTGTATTTTTGACTGTTTGTCCTGGTCGTCGCGAAGGACGTTTCCAGGGTTTGGTTGTGTGTTGGTTTTCCCTTCGGAGGGTCCACAGGCACATGCCTGCGGGCCGAAAGGAAGTTCGAAAGAACCCCGTGGGGTGGGGGGTGGCAAGCCCGTTTATCGGCCTAAAGCGTCCCAGTGGGCCTTCCACTCGGGGTCTTCCTTCCAGCCTGGGCGGGCCTGCAGGGCCTGGAGGGCCTTTTTGGCGGGCTCCTTCAGGCCTTTTTTCTCAAAAAAGAGGGCAATTTCCCAAATCAGGCCGTCATCCGTCTTGTCCAGGCCGCTCCAGACTTGGTTGTTCCACACCAATGGGAGGGCTTGCTCCTGCCGGGCTTGGGCTAAAGCGAAGGCCAAGGGGAGGGAGGGGGTCCGGCGCTGGGCCGCATCGAGGTCGGCCAAGGCTTTGGCGGTTTCTTCCTTGGGCCGTAGCTGCGCCGCCCGGATCACAGCATAGGCGGCGAGTTCGTCGGGCTTCTTCTGGAAGTCAGCCAACTGCTCCAGGAGTTCCCGGGCGAAGGGCCGATAAAAGGGGTCGCCCAAGATCGTGCCTTGCCAGCTCACCGCCGGGGTGGCGTACCAAGCGGCCTCGCCCACCGTCATCCCGCGCTTGAGGCCGTCCACGAGGAGGTCCGGTCGCAGGGTGAGCGAAAGGTAGGGTTCAAAGACGTTCCCGGAGGTATGCGCCGCGCCTTGCTTCACGAGCCACGGCGTCCATCTGGCGCTCTCGAACCGCAACGTGCCCGCGGA
>RGES01000335.1 GCA_009917805.1 Verrucomicrobiota bacterium | reverse complement strand
GCGATTCCTACATCGTCTCGCCTTGGATTTCGCCGGCGTGAAAGGATCGCGCCTGCATCGCGACGCCGTCAGCGGCGAGATGAGTTACCGCTCGTTCAAGCTGACCAAGCGGGCCTGACTTACTTCGGCTCCAGGATGATCAGGCGACCGGGCGTGCTCGTGCCGGCGGCGAGCGAGTTGCCACGGCAGAATTCGGCGATGAGCAGACGGTGGCCGGGCAGGGCGATCATCGAGATCGGGCCAATCCGGGCCGAGTTCGAGGATCGTCGACGGCGACGAGTGGGGCGTGAAGGTCGCCGTGCCGCCGCGATCGTTGGCGTCCGGGCCGACGTTCTTGAACGGACGGACGAACGTCAGGCCTTTCGGCGCGTCGGGCGTGTGCGGGTAGGGCTTCGTGGTCCAATCGCCGAACTCGTAAGGGAAACCGTAATGTCGGCCGAGCTCGATGAGGTTGAGTTCTTCCGGAGTGTCGGCGTCGGTGCCGTTCTCGACGCCCAGGAGATGGCCCGAGTGGTCCCAGCTGAAGTGGTAGGTGTTACGCAGGCCGTGCGCGAAGACCTCGATGTCGGGGTTCTCGCTGCGGGGATCGAGGCGCCAGAGCTTGGCCGTCAGCGGGTTCTCGCCGGACTTATCGTAGTTCGGAGATTGGCCCGGCTCGCCGCCGTCGGTGCGCGAACCGCTGCTGACATAGAGCAGTCCGTCGGGGCCTTGGGCGATGTGGTTCACGCCATGGTTATAGGGACCCACGCCGAAGTTGTAGGCCGTCTTGAACCACGGCTTGGGTTTGGTCCAAGAGCCAGGGCCTTTCCAAGGTTCGGTCCGGAAGATCGTCACTTCATTGACGACAGGGTTCTTCGCCTTGTTGCACTGGTTGCTGATGAAGTAGAGCCTGCCTTGGTCATCGGTACCCAGGCCGAGGCAGGTCGGGTCGCCCAGCTTGAAGTCCTGCAACTCCTTGCCGGTCCAGAGGAGCGTGACTTCGTGAGTGGCGATATCCCAGTTCCAGATGTCACCTTTCGCGGCGAGGATCAGCACGTGCTTGCCGTCGGGGTGCGCGGCCAGGCGGGTCGGCTGGAAGTCGAGGTTGGCGGCGACGGAGAACTTCCACCCGGAGGGTGCGGCGGGAAGGACGTCGGGAGACATCGCCGCGAGGAGCTTTTCGTAGGTCGGGTAGGTCGTCTTGGCGCGGAGCTTGGCGATCTCTTCGGCGGAGGTCGGCGCGTAGGCGTTGCCCCAGCTGCTGAAGACGTAGTTGAAGACCTTGGCCAGGTCCTCGTCGCGGAGGGTCACCGGCGGCATCCAGCCTTGGTAGGTCTGGCCGTTGACCTCGATCTTGTCCTTCAGTCCTTCCAGCGGGGCGCGGAGGGCGCGTTCCCGGTGGTTCGCGATGAAGTCCGAATGCGCCAGGGGAGGGAAGGCCTGAGGGATGCCGAGGCCTTCCTGGCCGTGGCAGGCGGCGCAATATTGGCGATAAAGGTCGGCTCCCGTCGTCTCGACCTGGGCGGATAGCGAGGCGATCCCGAGAAGGTAAAGGGCGGCTAGGCGGGGTCGCATCCTGACTAGGTAATGAAGGCATCCGTCACCCTTGTCGAGTCCGTCAACTCAGGCTGGCAGGCATCGGGAAAAGACCTAGACCTAGGTCATGCTTACCCCCTGGCTACGTCTCTTCGCGCTCAGCGTCTCCTTGGCCGTCATGGCGGCGGATCGTCCGAACGTCATCTTCATCCTGACCGACGACCAGGGCTATGGCGACCTGAGCGCCCACGGGAATCCTGTCCTCAAGACGCCGCACCTCGACAAGCTCCGCTCCGAGAGCGTCCGGTTCACCGACTTCCAGGTCTCGCCGACGTGCTCGCCGACGCGCAGCGCCTTGCTGACCGGCCGTCACGAGTTCAAGAACGGCATCACGCACACGATCC
>RGES01000334.1 GCA_009917805.1 Verrucomicrobiota bacterium | reverse complement strand
CTTTCCTTCGGGTTCGCTGAGGTCGAAGTTGTGGATGAGCGCGAAGACCAACGAGCCCACGATCATCAGCGCGAGCAGCTTGCGGCCGGCGAGTTCGCCCGGAGCGACGAAGCCGCGGAAGAGCATCTCCTCGACGACGGAGGCGCCGAGCAGCTGGAAGATGAAGATCGCCGGGAGCACGCTCTGTTGTTCGGTGAGGCCCGCGCGTTTCTCGACGGCGGCTTCCGCGATGGTGATCAGGATGGCGCCGGCGGCGGCGACGAAATAGGCGCCCGACGGCGCGTACGTCGTGCCGGGCCAGAACTTCTCCGGCCCGCCGTTCAGCGTGCGCTTGCGGCGTTCGCGGGCCCAGGCGACGAGCACGAACAGGCCGAGGGCGCAGTAGAGCAGGGCTTTGGCGGCGGTGAGGTCCATGGAATCAGCGGACGCCGAGCACCCAGGCGCGGTAGGCGGGCGAGGCGTGATCGGCCGTGAACGCGAGCCATTGCGGCACGGCGTAGGGATGGCGGGCGTGCACCCAAGACTCCAGGTCCGCACCCTTGCTGGCGGCGTGTTTGAACGTCACGCGGAACTCGTCCTCGCTCTCGACCTTGCCTTCCCAGGTGTAATGGGAGCGGATCGGGCCGTCGACCTGCGCGCAGGCGGCCAGCCCGGCGGCCACCGCGTCGGCGGCGAGCCGCTCGGCTTCCTCGCGCGAAGGCAGGGTGGTCAGGGCGATGGCGACGGCCTCAGTCATTCGCTTCGCTGTCAGGCTTCAGGTAGCGTTCCGTGATGATGTCGATCAGCATGTCGCGGGCTTCCGTGACCGAGTCGACATGGATGTAAAGGTCGCGGTCTTCGGGCGAGACCATGCCCCACTCCTGGAAGGTCTCGAAGTTCACCGCGTTCTTCCAGAAGGCGGAACCGAAGAGCAGCACGGGGAACTGCTTCTTGGTCTTCTTCGTCTGGATGAGCGTGAGCATCTCGAAGAGCTCGTCGAAGGTGCCGAAGCCGCCGGGGAAGGCCACGAGCGCCTTGGCGAGGTAGAGGAACCAGTACTTGCGGACGAAGAAGTAGTGGAACTCCAGGTCCAGCTCCGGGGTGATGTAAGGGTTATGCTCCTGCTCGAAAGGCAGGGCGATGCCCAGTCCCACGGAACGACCACCCGCTTCGTGCGCGCCGCGGTTGGCGGCTTCCATGATGCCGGGTCCGCCGCCGGAGCATACGAGGAAGCGCTGCCACTCGGGCAAGGTGAGCGACCACTTCGTCATCTCGAAGGCGAGTTCGCGGCACGCTTCGTAATAGGCGGAACTGCGCAGGTCGATCTCGGCGACACGCACGCGGTGCGCGCACTCGGCGTCGGAGCAGGTGCCGCTGGCGGCGAAGGCCTTGGCTTCCGCGAGACGTTTGCGGGCGACCTCCGGGGGCAGGGTGCGCGCGGAGCCGAACATCACGACGGTGTTGCGGACGCCGTACTTCTTGAAGCGCTGGTGCGGCTCGGTCATCTCCGTCAGCACGCGGATGCCGCGGGCCTGGGGGCTGGCCATGAACTCGGGGTTCAGGTAGGCCCGGGGCGGGGTGGGCCTGAGTTTGCCTTTTTCCGGGCTCATGCCCCCATCCTCCCCCTCGGAAGGCCATCTGCCAAGCCGGGAAGCGTGGGGCTTGACACCCTCGGCGGGGTGCCCTTGGCTGTTCCTTTACAGCCATGCAACCGACCTATCGTCCGTCTAAGATCTCCCGCGCCCGCAAGTGCGGTTTCCGCGCCCGTTCCAAGACCCCGGGCGGCCGTAAGGTTCTGGCCAAGCGCCGCGCCATCGGTCGCAAGCGCCTCGGCGCTTCCTAAGCCCCATGCGTCTCCCGCGGGAGCGTCGAATTCGCGCCTCGGCCGAGTTCAGCCGCCTCCGCCAAGAAGGCTCGCGACTCGATTGCGGGCCTTTTCTTT
>RGES01000333.1 GCA_009917805.1 Verrucomicrobiota bacterium | reverse complement strand
TGACGCGGTCGATGCCGACCTTCTCGATCTGCTTCGCGATGTCTTCCGTGATCAGTTCGCCGGAGCGGACGATGATCTCGGACGGGTTGAGCGGGTTGAAGACGTCTTCGGACGGGCAGCGGCCCACGATGCGGTCGGCCAGCGGGACGAGGATTTCGTCGCCGTCGTAGATGGTGTTCTTCCACACGCCGTTGGGCATGCGGACGGCCACGCGGTCGACGCCGGCGTCGCGCAGCTTGGCGACGAGCTCTTCGGTGAGGGCGGTGTCCGCCTTCGCGAGGGCCTTGGCGGCGCCGGAAGGATTGACGACGTCGATGGAGAGGTGACGGCCGATGGCGGCGTCGCCGAGGGTGATGACTTCGGTGCCGGAGCTCAGGTTGTGGTCGTCGGTGACGATCACGTCCATGGCCACGTCGCAAAGCTTACGGGTCATGTAACCCGCGTCGGCGGTCTTCAGCGCGGTGTCGGACAGACCCTTACGGGCGCCGTGCGTCGAGATGAAGTACTCGAGGACCGAGAGGCCTTCGCGGAAGGACGAGAGGATCGGGCGTTCGATGATTTCGCCGGACGGCTTGGCCATCAGGCCGCGGGCGCCGCAAAGCTGCTTCACCTGGGCCTTGTTACCACGCGCGCCGGAGTCCATGAGGACGTACACCGGGTTGATGAGCATGCGGTGGGAATGGCGAGGATCGCCCTTCTTCACGCCGGCCACCTTCGCGGACTGCGAGAGGGTCGTGTACACCGACTGCGCGATGGCGTCGGTGGCGCCGGACCAGGTGTCGACGACCTTGTTACGGCGTTCGTCGTTGGTGATCGTGCCGGATTCGTTCTGGCGCTGGAATTCGCGGACCTTGGCGGTGGCTTCGCGGACGAGGCCTTCCTTCTCCTTCGGGTAGATCATGTCGTTCACGCCGATGGAGATGCCGGCCTTGGTCGCGATGCGGAAGCCGGTCTCCTTGAGCGCGTCGAGGACCGGGATCGAAGCCTCGCGGCCGCAATACTTGTAGGTCTTCAGGATCAGGTCGCCGAGCTGGCCCTTCTTCACGGTCTCGTTGAAGAAGCCGAGTTCGGAAGGCCAGATGGTGTTGAAGATGATGCGGCCGACCGTGGTGACGATCGTGCTGCCGTTGGGGTCGCCGTGGACCGTCTTGCGGTTGAAGTCGGGGTTGGCGTAGCGGACCCAGTCATGCAGGTGGAGCGAGCCTTCGGCTTCGGCGAACGTCGCCTCGGACACGGAGCCCAGCACCGGCAGGTGGGTGTTGGCCGCCGGCTTGTCGGCGGGTTCGAGCGTCAGGTAGTAGGCGCCGAGCACGATGTCCTGGGACGGCGTGAGGATCGGCTTACCGCTGGACGGCGAGAAGATGTTGTTCGTGGACATCATCAGGAGCTTGCACTCCATGATGGCTTCCAGGGACAGCGGGACGTGGACGGCCATCTGGTCGCCGTCGAAGTCCGCGTTGTAAGCGGTACAGACGAGCGGGTGGAGGCGGATCGCGTCACCCTCGATGAGGATGGGCTCGAAGGCCTGGATGGACAGACGGTGGAGCGTCGGCGCGCGGTTGAGGAACACCGGGTGACCCTTGGTCACTTCTTCCAGGATATCCCAGACCTCGGGCTTCTTCTGCTCGATGTGCTTGCGGGCGCCGCGGACGGTGTGGGCGAAGCCCAGTTCCTTGAGGCGGCGGATGATGAAGGGCTCGAACAGGACGAGCGCCATCTTCTTCGGGAGACCGCACTGGTTGAGCTTGAGCTCGGGACCGATGACGATGACGGAACGGCCGGAGTAGTCGACGCGCTTACCGAGGAGGTTCTGGCGGAAACGACCGTGCTTGCCCTTCAGCATGTCCGAGATGGACTTCAGCTGACGGTCGCGATCCTTGACCGGCTTGCCGTGGCGGCCGTTGTCGAGGAGGGCGTCGAC
>RGES01000332.1 GCA_009917805.1 Verrucomicrobiota bacterium | reverse complement strand
CCGCAGGAGACCTGGCTGGCCGACAAGGTCTCCATCTGGCAGGCCGGCATGCACGACAACCCCCTCGGCCAGCGCCTGACCGCGCTGATGATCTCCAAGCGGATCGCCGACGCCGCCGTCCCGATGTCCCTCCTCGCCGACCACCCCAACGTGCAGTTCAACTACTTCCGCGGCGGCCTGGGCTCCTGCGCCGTCGAGATGCACTGAGTCCATGCTGCGTCCGTTCGCCGCGTTCCTTTGCGCGCTGCTCCTCGGCAGCCGCGCCTGTCCGGCGCAGTCGAAGCCCTATGACATCGTGGTCTACGGGGATTCCGCGGCCGCCGTCGCGGCGGCCCTGCAGGCGAAGCGCCAAGGCTCGAGCGTGGTGCTGGTCAATACGACGAAGTTCCTCGGCGGGATGACCTGCAGCGGGCTCTCCGCCAGCGACATCTTCCATCGCGAGGCGGTCGGCGGCGTGGCCCGCGAGATCTACGGCCGCATCGGGCGGCACTACGGCAAGACCTATGTGGATTACTTCGAGCCGCACGTGGCCCAGGCCGCGGTCGACGCCTTGGTGAAGGAAAGCGGCCTGGTGGTGCTGATGGATGAGCAGCTGGACCGCGGTCCGGGCGGCCTGACCAAGCAAGGCGACCGGATCGCCTCCTTCCGCACGCTCTCCGGCAAGGTCTTCGCGGCGAAGGTCTTCATCGACGCTTCCTACGTCGGCGACCTGATGGCCGCGGCCGGCGTGAGCTATACGGTAGGCCGCGAGGCGAACAGTCGATACGGCGAAACGCTCAACGGCGTCCAGCGGGGCGACGACAAACCACGCAAGCACTACACGCAGCGCGACAAGGACCACTTCATCAAGGACGTCGACCCGTACGTCCGTCCGGGCGACAAGGCCAGCGGGCTCCTGCCCTTCGTGTTCGCCGAAGACCCGCGCATCGGCGAAGGCGACCATCGCATCCAGGCCTATAACTATCGCCTCTGCGTGACCACCGACCCCGCGAACCGCCTGCCCTTCGAAAAGCCCGCGGGCTACCGCGAACTCGACCACGAGATGCTGTTGCGCAACCTCGAGGCCGGCGACCTCCGCTTCCCGGCCTTGCTGCACAAGCTCCCCAACGGGAAGACCGACTGGAATTCGATGCACGCGGTCGGCACGGACTATGTCGGGGCGAACTGGGAATACCCGGAGGCGAGCTACGCGCGTCGCCGGGAGATCGAAGCAGCCCATGAACTCTACATCCGCGGCCACCTCTGGACGCTGGCCAACCACCCCCGCGTCCCGGAGGCGATACGTAAAGAGGCCTCCGCCTACGGGCTCTGCAAGGACGAGTTCCGCGACCTCGGCGGCTTCTCGCCGATGATCTACATCCGCGAGGCCCGTCGGCTGATCGGCGAGCATGTGATGACCGAACAGGACTGCAAAGGACGCCGCGCGGCGCCCGAACCGGTCGCCCTCGCCAGCTTCGGCCTCGATTCGCACGCGGTGCGATATTTCGTCACCGCCCGAGGCACGCTGGAACGCGACGGCGTGATCTGGAATGTCCCGCCCAAGCCCTACGGCGTCTCCTATCGCAGCCTGATCCCCAAAGCCGGGGAATGCGCCAACCTGCTGGTCCCCGTCTGCCTCTCGGCCACCCATGCCGCCCATGGTTCGATTCGCATGGAGCCGGTGTTCATGCAGCTCGGACAGGCCGCCGCGATGGCCGCCGGCATCGCCGCCCGGGATGGCATCGCCGTGCAAGACGTCCCGTATCCGCTGGTACGTGACCAGCTCAAGGCCGCCAACCTGCCCGTCGAATGGGCGGGCGCCCCCGCGAAGGCGAAACGCTGAACAAACCCTCGGCCGGCAAGGGGGATAACTTTTGGTCATAGTTTTTGACAAAGTCCAAAACTCGGTCTTGTTCGGGGTCGATGCGCGACCCGGAAGCCACCCTTCG
>RGES01000331.1 GCA_009917805.1 Verrucomicrobiota bacterium | reverse complement strand
ATCTGGGGCGCGATCACCCTGCCCGACGAAAAGGGCGCGCCTCATCTCGTCGCCTCGGCCGTGAAGGTGAAAGGCGAGATGCACGCCTACCGCTGGGACCTCGTCGAATGGGACCCGCATGAAGAGCTCTTCCACCCGATCGACACGATCTGGACCGAAGACGCGGCCCACCCGGCGGCGCCGCTCGTACCGAACGGCCATGCGGTGCCTTGGACGGATCCCGCGGGCCGCAAGTGGATCCTGTTCTGCAATCCGTTCCCGACCCTCCGCACGCCGGCCACCTACGAAGGCTGGAAAGACCGGGACAAATGGCGCCCGGTACGCGCCGCGACGACCGTCACCACGGCGACCGGCGAAGAAATCGCGCCCCACGGCGGCCACATCGCCTGGCACCCCTGGAACCGCAAGTGGCTCGCGCTCTTCACGCAGAAATCCGGCAAGCCCTCCTTCCTCGGCGAGATCTGGCTGGCCGAAGCGAGCGACCCGACGGGCCCCTGGGTCAAAGCACGCAAGGTGCTCTCGCACGACGATTATACCTTCTACAATCCGGTGCTGCACCCGGAGTTCTTCCGCGCCGACTCCCCGGTGATCCATTTCGAAGGCACCTACACGACGACGTTCTCCGGCAACAAGCAGCCGACGCCGCGCTGGGAATACAATCAGGTGCTCTACCAGCTGGACCTCTCGAAACCCCCGTTCGCTTCCGGGAAATAAGCCCGCCCGCTTGACCCGCCGTGCGCTCCGCGGACGATGACGGCGTGAACGAAGCCACCGAACGACTGCTGCGCGCCCGCGTCCGCCCGACGCGGCGACCGGTCATGCGGCAGCGTTGGGACGACCTGTTCTTCCTGCATTGGGAATACGACCCCGCAGCCCTCCAGGCACGCCTGCCCAACGGACTCACGGTCGATTGCTTCGAAGGGAAAGCCCACCTCGGGGTCGTCGGCTTTCGCATGAACGCGGTGCGCCCGGCCTTCCTGCCCGCCCTGCCCTGGCTGTCTTACTTCAACGAACTCAACGTCCGCACCGATCGCGCGCGCGGGCTTCGGCCTGCCCTACGAACACGCGGTGATGTCGTTCGGCCCGGGTCTGACGCAATCCTGCCGCCGCCGAGGCCAGAAGGACACGGCCCGCTACGCCTGGTCGGCGACCGGCGCCGCGCAGGTCACCACGCCGGGCTCGCTCACGTTCCACCTGGCCGAGCGTTATCTCTTCTTCTCGAACAAAGGCGGGCGGCTCGTGCGCGGCCAGGTCCATCACGCGCCCTATGAACTCAGTCCGGCGGCGGCCGCCGCCTGGAGCGACCTGCCCCTCCGCTGGGACGGTTTCGACGGCGGCGGCCGCGCGCCCGACCTCGCCCACTGTTGCCAAGGCGTGGCCATCGAGGCTTTCTCCCTGACGCCCGCCCATGCGTAAGAAGCTCACCGACTATCGTCACGCCGTCTGGGATTGGAACGGCACGTTGCTCGACGATACGTGGCTCTGCTGCGCCTCGCTCAACCGCCTGCTGAAGGAAGACGGCCATCCGCCCGTCGACCCGGTGCGCTACCGCGAGATCTTCCAGTTCCCGGTCATCAAGGTCTACCAGGCGATCGGCTTCACGCCCGACGAAGCCTCCTTCCGCGCGATGTCGGTCCGCTTCATGGCCGCCTACGAGGAACGCAAGGCGGAGTGCCGCCTGCACCCGCACGCGGAGACGCTGCTCGACGGGCTCACCGCGGCCGGACTCACCCACTCGGTGCTCTCGGCCTATGAGCGCACCCTGCTCGCGACGACGCTCGCGCAGTACGGACTCGACCGGCGCTTCATCAAGACCTGCGGCGGCCACGACATCCATGCCGGCAGCAAGGAGGAGCGCGCCCGCCTCCACCTGTCCGATCTGGGGCATCGTCCGGAAGACGTGATCTACCTGGGCGACACCGCCCATGACGCCGAAGCCGCCGCCGCCA